>JAXDBV010000167.1:0-2750 GCA_034678415.1 Bacteroidales bacterium | reverse complement strand
TTGCCGAAGAATTGAGCCATCTGATTAAGAATGTGAAAAAGAAGGGTAAATGAATGTTCATTGCAAGATCACTGTTTACGGTTATGTACAGGGAGTGGGGTTCCGCTACAATGCCTTGCGGGTAGCCTGCCACCTGGGCCTCAACGGTTTTATCAGAAATGAACCCGATGGTACGGTGTATATTGAGGTGGAAGGGCTTCCGGAGAAAATCGATGAGTACATCCAATGGTGCCACCGTGGGCCCGTACATGCCGAGGTGACCGGTGTACGCCATGAGTTTGGTTCACTTCAGGGTTTTGCAGGGTTCTCTATCAGATAATCTGCGAAAAGAACAGCATGGTGATATAATCAACCACTTCCCGTGAAGGATGAATTTCACCCGAGTGCCCCCTTCGCAGGATCTTTACTTCAGGATATTTTACAACCTTCCTTGAATATTCCATCAGGGTCATGATGGGACCGAAACCGCATACAGATATGTTGTTCTTTTTCACGGCCTGGTATACTCCTTCGGTATCAAATGTGATGATCTCGTCAATAACCATCTGGTCCATCTTATTCCCATGATCGGGGCTGACATAATGCGAGAAGTCGGAGGAAGCAATAATGAATAATTTCCTTTTAACAACCTTGTTTGCATCGTAGATCCTGGTTGCCATCAGCCTCGCAAGTTCGGGTATCTGACGGGTCATGGCGATAGGCACGATCTTCACCTCATACGGGATCTTGTACTGGATCAGCGGCACCATGATTTCTGCCGAGTGCTCGAATTTATGAGCCAGTGAATCCTTCGGAAACTGCATCTGATCCATCAGTTCATGATCAAGCATGATCGTCCCTAACGGGGTTTCCCAGGCTTCGCTCTCATCAAGTGCTATCTCTGCTCCCACACCGTTATGGTTCGGATGTATGATGATCAGTGTGTCGATCGGCTCGGGATGTCGCTTGATGATCTCGAACAGATGCATGGCATGATAGCCCGAGTAAACATAACCGGCATGTGGACATATACCTCCGATAATCGAAGGAGGTGTGAAGTCTGTCATAAATTTTTTCTCTTCCTTAAGGTGGATGGAATGCAACAGGTTGATCAGTTCATCCCTGTTCCCCGGATAGAACCTGCCCGAAACGGCTGGTTTTCTGATGTTCATAGATCCTTTTTTTAAATATGCACCAATACTTGTGTCCCGCAACCAATACAATGTCCTTCTTTGTCCAGTCCTGTAATCCGTGTATAATATCCCGATCGCACCACTACTTCATTACCACATGAGGGACAGCTCGTGTTATGTCCCTCCCCCGATTCGGATATATTTCCCAGGTATACAAAAGATAAGTACTTTTTCGCAATTACAAAAAGTTTATCCAATGTTTTATACGGGGTGGCCTGGATGGTTGCCCTGTAGCCAGGGAAATACCTTGACAGGTGCAACACGGTTGCGGTTCCGGTGGCCTCTCTGATCCATTGAACCATCTCTTCAAACACCCCGGGATCATCATTCAGCCCGGGAATTATCAGATTGGTGATTTCCAGGTGCTTGCCATGTCGCGTGATGGCGATCAGCGCGTCCTTTACCGGTTGTATGCCCGAGCGTGTCTGCCTCCTGTAAAAATCATCGGTGAAGGCCTTTAAATCAATGCTGAAGGCATCCATTACCGGAAATAGATCCTCCAGAGGCCGGGGATTAAAATATCCGTTGGATACCATCACGTTCTTGCCGCCCCCTTCATGAACAAGAATGGCAATATCCTTCATGTATTCATAATACACCACAGGTTCATTATAGGTATAGGCAACACCCAGGTTATGACGGTTCTCAAAAGCAATGCCTGCCACCTGTTCGGGTGTATAATCCTGCTGGTTGGGATAATCAGCCACGCAAGCCTGCGATATATGCCAGTTCTGGCAGAAATTGCATTGCAGATTGCACCCTACGGTGCCGATAGACAAAATAGAACGACCCGGGTAATAATGGTACAACGGTTTCTTTTCTATCGGATCAAGATGCATGGCCGCCACCTTACCGTATACCTCCGTATACAATGTTCCTTGTACGTTCTTCCGTACCTGGCAAATCCCGTATTGCGATTCCTTGAGCCTGCAGTGGTGGGGACACAACCTGCATACCACTCCGGATGATTCAATCCTGTCATAATAACCTGCTTCCTTCATACCCTTCCCAATATCCCTTGAATTTAACAAAATTGATAATGCCGGCAAAATCATTCGTTTTCCCCTGTTATTTTTCCTCCTGGTGATGATTTAACGCATCGGCTTGTTGTTTATGTGTGTTTTTTTTATAACTTGGCTGTGATGTGCCCGGGGAGGGGAGTCGGCATATCTGTTACGATTTCCCACCACAAAACTAACATTACAAAACTAATTGCCATGGGTAGAATTATAGCCTATGTTTTTATCTTGCTGCTCTTTGTCATTTCGTACAACGGTTGTTTCAAGAAGAAGACAGAACCATTGTCCTTGCGGCTCCAGGGAGATACCACCATTGCCTTATCACAACATAACATGCTTACTGCCGCGGAGATTGAAGAAGGATGGCACCTGTTGTTCGACGGTACCACAACCAAGGGATGGAGAGGGTTCAGGAATGATTCGGCAAAGGGCTGGACAGTCGAGGAAGGAAACCTTGTGGCCCCCGGGAAAGGTGACGGTGTCAGCGGAGATATTATCACGGTCGACCAGTTTGAGAATTTTGAACTGTCACTGGAATGGAAAATATCTCCTGAAGGAA
>JAXDBV010000166.1:0-3482 GCA_034678415.1 Bacteroidales bacterium | reverse complement strand
GAATACTCTTTGCCGTTGTGGCCGGTATCATGGTTTTCATTTCGGTAGATGAACTGTTGCAGACAGCAGAAGAATACGGCGAGCACCATTTCTCTAGTTATGGCCTGATCGGAGGTATGGCTGTGATGGCAGTCAGCCTGATGATGTTCCTGTGAACAGCACATGCCTGCCAGCCTCCTACAATCATAGATAGTTATGAACATACACGCATTACAGTAACTGCAACCCGCAACCTGCTGAAGGCATGAAACCGGAGTGGTACCGGTAATAATAGAGCAGAAGAAAATGGTTCAACTAAATTAATCATGTGTTTAGTTATATTTAGTATGATATTAATTTTATAAATTACTATATTAATATTATTCATTATCATATATAATTTTTGAAATATTTCATAAACTTTTTTCAATTATCTCGTATTATTAATGAACAATTCCGCGCGCCCGCTTTTTTACAAAGCTGCGATTCATTAATTTCATGGCAAATAATGAAGCATTATGGACAGGGACCATGCCCGCAGGAGGATTGATGAACTGCGTCGTGAACTGAATGAGCACAACTACCGGTATTATATACTTGCCATGCCGGTAATCAGCGACTATGAATATGATATGAAGATGAAGGAGCTGGTAGATCTGGAGCGACAGTATCCAGAATTTTCCGATCCTCTTTCTCCGAGTCAGCGTATCGGTGATGACAGCAGCCAGGAGTTTGAACAGGTGACGCACCGTTATCCCATGCTTTCGCTGGGAAACACGTACAGTCTGGAGGAGCTGGCCGATTTTGATGCCCGGGTGCGCAAGGTGATCACCGGCCCCCTGTATTATGTTTGTGAACTCAAGTATGATGGTACAGCGATCGGTATTACGTACCGTGATGGCAGGCTGGTAAGGGCCGTGACGCGGGGTGACGGCCTGAGGGGTGATGATGTGACGGTCAATGTGAAGACCATCCGCAGCATACCTTTGCTTCTGCAGGGAAACGGATACCCTGCCGAGTTCGAGATCAGGGGCGAGATAATCATGCCGCGTGAGGTGTTTGACAGGCTGAACAGGGAGCGGCTGGAGCAGAATGAGCCGGCCTTTGCCAATCCCCGCAATGCTGCGGCAGGAACCCTCAAGCTGCAGAACTCATCGCTGGTGGCCCGTCGGCGTCTCGACTGTTTCTTTTATTTCCTGCTGGGCGACACCCTTCCCTACGACTCACACTTTGATAATCTTACCTCAGCACGTCAATGGGGGTTTAAGGTGCCCGACACGATGAAGAGATGCCGTTCGCTGGATGAGGTGCATGATTACATCCGCGAGTGGGAAACAAAGCGGTATTCATTGCCCTTTGATACTGACGGCATCGTTGTAAAGGTCGATTCATACAGGCAACAGCAGATGCTGGGCTTTACGGCCAAGAATCCACGCTGGGCAATATCGTATAAGTACAAAGCTGAACAGGCTGCCACCCGTTTGTTGTCGATCGATTACCAGGTAGGCAGGACGGGAGCCATCACCCCCGTGGCAAACCTTGAGCCGGTCCTTCTGGCCGGCACAACCGTTAAAAGAGCCAGCCTGCATAATGCCGATCAGATCGCCCTGCTGGACATCAGGCTTGGTGATACCGTACTGGTGGAGAAGGGGGGAGAGATCATACCCAAGATTGTGGGGGTGAGACAGGACCAGCGGCTGCCGGGAAGCGCCCCCGTAACATTCATCACGCGCTGCCCCGAGTGCGGCACAGCCCTGGTGAGGGAAGAAGGGGAAGCGCGTCATTACTGTCCGAACGAGTCGGGCTGCCCACCGCAGCTGAAGGGCAGGATCATCCACTTTATCAGCCGCAGGGCCATGGATATTGACAGCCTGGGTGAGGAGACAGTTGATCTGCTGTTCAGGAAAGGATTGATACGGGATGCAGCCGACCTTTACCACCTGAAAAAGGAGCAGCTCATCCCACTGGAGAGAATGGGCGACAAGTCGGCCGCCAATATCATCAACAGCATTGAAGGATCAAAAAAAGTTCCTTTTGAGAGGACGCTGTTTGCACTGGGTATACGGTATGTAGGCGAGACGGTGGCGAAAAAGCTGGCCCGGCATTTTAAAGACATTGATACCCTGGTGGCAGCATCCACGGAGTCGTTGCTGGAGGTGGAGGAAATCGGCGAACGGATTGCCGGAAGCATCCGCTCTTTCTTTGCCAACAGGGACAACACGGAGCTGCTGGAACGGCTGAAAAAAGCCGGCCTGTGCTTCTCAACAGGTTTAGGGGAGAAGAACAGGGTGTCGGACAAGCTGAGCGGGCTCACCTTCGTCATATCGGGAACGTTCACCCGTTTCTCACGTGATGAACTGAAGAAAATGATTGAGGAGAACGGGGGAAAGACTGCCGGCTCGGTCACAGCAAAGACCAGCTATATCATTGCCGGGGAGAACATGGGACCAGCCAAGCTGGAAAAGGCGCGTAAACTGGGAATCGCCATCATCGGTGAGGAAGATTTCCTGAAAATGACAGGCACGGGAAATTGACGAACAACAAATTTGCAGAGACAAAAACATTCCTCCAGGCTTCATTTTTTAGTAATATTGCAGGACGGAAGTATGTACCCCATGAAAAAGAAATTCGGTACGTGGAAACTTAAACAGCTTTTAAAAACCAGGAAGAGGAAACGGAAGGTGCATAACCTGGATACGGCAAAATCCATTGGCATCCTGTTCGATGCCAGCGAGCTGAAACACTTCAACCTGGTACAGAAGTTATATAATTCCCTGAAATACCCGGGAAATGACATCAGGGTGCTGGGATATTCAAAACACAATGAATTACTGAACCAGTACCTGTTCAAGAAGGATTTTGTATTTTTCCAGAAGAAAAACCTTAACTGGTACGGGAGGCCGGTGCATGAAGAAGTAGAGCGGTTCATCAACCGTCCGTTGGACCTGTTGATCGATCTCAGCCTTTCCGATGAATACCACTTCCTGTTCGTGGTGGCTTTGTCACTGGCCCAGTTCAAGGTGGGACATTTTACCCTGGGACATAACTATTACGATATGATGATCAACGTGACAAAGAAGCCTCAGGTGGATTATCTTATTGAACAGGCCGGTCATTACCTGTCAATCATCAATAAACCGTATATTCTCGTCAGTTAATACACAACATGAAACTGAAGAAGTTTGAAGGTACAGGGGTTGCTATTGTAACGCCCTTTCGCAAAGATGACAGCATTGATTTCAAGGCATTGGAGAAGCTGATCCGTCACCTCCTGGATGGGAAGGTTGAATACCTGGTTGTTCTGGGCACCACGGGTGAATCGGTCACCCTGAACCAGGATGAGAAGAATGCGGTGGTTGAATGTGTGAAGGAGGTTGTTAACCGTAAGATACCCATTGTGGTGGGGATAGGAGGCAACAACACACAGGAGGTGGTTGACATGATCAAACACACCAGGCTGAAAGGGATTGATGCGGTGCTGTCGGTGGCTCCCTACTATAACA
>JAXDBV010000165.1:0-7769 GCA_034678415.1 Bacteroidales bacterium | reverse complement strand
TATCAATTCGACCAGAACAGGACCGGATGGGTTACCCCTGTTTGACACCTATAACGATGCTGAGCTTTTAGGTCATTATTACGAATATTACGGTGGAAATACCTTTGATCCAAGATTAAGCCACACGGCAGCAATAGTGAACCATCCCTGGGCATATAACAAGGATTTGCTTTATGATTCGGCCGCTACACCTCATGGAGTGATTTGGGGATACAGTGCATCCCTGAAGGAACAGGTGGATCCTTTTGGTCCCTGCCAATGGCAAAACAGAAGCAATTCCAAGAACGTTAAAGTGATCAGGTATTCAGAAATATTGTTATGGAAAGCTGAAATCCTGATCAAGCTGGGCCGGGAAGATGAGGCACTGCCGATTATCAACCAGTTACGGGAACGGGCTGCGAACAGCACGGGCATGCTGACCTTCAAGGATGGCACCCCGCTACTAAACTACAATATTCAACCTTATGTTGACGGAGTGAACTGCACTTGGGATAATGAATATGCATGGAAAGCACTGATCTGGGAAAGCCGTATGGAATTTGCCGGGGAAGGACGGCGGTTCTTTGACCTGGTACGCTGGGGTATCGTTGAAGAGGTGATGAATAAACATTTCGAGAAAGAAAAAGTACGCCTGTCGTGGCTGAGCATAGGTCATTTTACCTCCGGACGAGATGAATTCATCTATATTCCCCAGGCAGCAATTACCTGGTCAAAAGGTAAATTGATTCAAAACCCGGGATATTAAACCTGTAAAATTATTATGTATCATGAAAAACAAGTTTGGTATAATCATATCGGTAGTTATTGCCCTGTTATTGCAGGGATGCTACGACCGGGAAATTGATGAATCAAAACCTGGCACACCCATCAGCCCGGTGACTAATCTGAACCATGCAATTGACGGCAATAACGTAATACTGACGTGGGAGCTTCCCGCACAATTCCCGGATGATATCATCATACCGGTGTCGGTATCAATAAAAGTTTATATCGATAATGTGCTTAAGTCATCCCCTGTGGTGGCGGATGGACCGGTGACCTATACCTACACCACGTACGATCCCGCGAAATCCTATATTTTCGTGGTGAAGGTTGTGGGAACAGTTGATACGGATAATCCCAATGTATCCAAAACGAGATACTCTCCCGGAGAGTATATTATTATCGATTAGTTCACTGTCAGCTCTCCTGTTCATATGATACAGGAGAGCTGACATTTTTCTTTTTATGATTTAAAGGCCGATGGGTATTGGTGAACGGAACACATTGTTGGCAGTGTCTCTTGTGCATAGATGGTTGCGCCAGGGAAATGAACAAACGGTCAACCGGGTACCGCCTCAAGTGAGCCTTTCCGTTATACCGCCAAAACATTGGATATATTTTTAAAAATTAAAATAATTCTGTCTTGATGAAAATGAAAATAACGGGATATAATCTGGGACTGGGTTTATTGAGCCTGGCTCCCCTGGCAATGACCGGTTGTTCCGGAGGGAATGAAACCGAAAAACCGAATGTGATATTTTTCCTTATCGACGATTTCGGCTGGAGTGATCTGGGATGTTATGGAAGCCGGCTCTATGAAACACCCAATATTGACAGATTTGCACGGGAAGGAATCCGTTTTACCAATGCCTACGCGGCCTGTCATGTATCATCGCCGACACGGGCGAGTATCCTGACAGGGAAGTATCCGGCTACCATTCATCTTACAGAGTGGCTGCCCGGACGTAAAAATTTCCCTTTCCAGAGGCTCATGGGGCCCATTATTAACCAGCAACTGCCCTATGAAGAAATTACCCTGCCCGAAGCATTGAAAGACTACGGGTATACCACGGCCATCTATGGGAAATGGCACCTGGGAAATGAACCGTCCACACCTTCGGCCCACGGATTTGATGTGCAGGTCCCCGAAGGCAGTGTTCACGGCGTTCAAAACTATTTTTCCCCTTTCAATATGAAAGGAATAGAAGAAAAGGAAGGAGACTACCTGACTGACCGGCTGACGGATAAAGCATTGGAGTTCATTGATAATTACAAGGATAAGCCTTTCTTTCTCTATTTATCCCATTTTGCGGTTCATAATCCTGTCCAGGGAAAGAAAGACCTGACAAAGAAATATGAAGAAAAACTGAAAACAATGCCTCCCGCGGAAGGTCCGTCCCATATCCTGGAGGGGAATCCTGATGATCCGAATCCTGTCAGTATTGAAGAGGCTCGGACACTGCTGGAGAATGTAGAGTACCAGGGCTACACCGACCTGCCGAACCGGATGGTGAAAATCATGCAACACCAGGATAATGCAGAATATGCCGCCATGGTGGAAAGTATGGATCAAAGCTTTGGCCGTGTCATGGCAAAACTGAAAGAGCTTGACCTGGATGACAACACCATTGTCATTTTCTTTTCCGACAACGGAGGAAGAGGCAATGGGAAGGGCTCCACTTCCAACCTCCCCCTCAGGGGTGGCAAAGGATGGCTCTATGAAGGAGGGATCCGCGTGCCCCTGATCGTAAAATGGCCACGCCACGGCACAAAGGGCATGGTTTGTGACGTGCCTGTTATCAGTATTGACTTTTATCCTACCATCATGGAAATGACAGGCGGACGTGTCCCCGGTGAACAAAAAGTGGAGGGCGTTAGCATCGTTCCCCTCCTGGAAGGAAAAGAACCTCCGGACAGGGATGACATCTACTGGCATTTCCCCCATTACAGCAACCACGGCAGACAAAGCCCCGGAGGAGCCATCCGCAGCGGCAACTATAAGCTGATCGAATATTATGAAAACTACAGCGTCCAGCTGTTTGACCTGGAAGAAGATCCCGGAGAACAACACGACATCTCCTCTTCGCTCCCGGAAAAGGTGAATGAAATGCGAAATAAACTGCACCAATGGAGGGAAAAGGTGAACGCTCAGATGCCTGGGCCTAATCCGGACTATGACCCTGAAAAATAACCTCGTCCGGGAAATATTTGTTACACCGGTATCATAGCACCGGCTAAACAGACAGTATCACGAACTAAACAAACGATACGATAAAAGAGAACAATACCCCGTTGTGAGAGGACTTTCAATATTTGTTGCTGACAGAACTATTGGTTGCTTTCATTTTTCACTTTTGACAGGAATAAAATATAATCTAATATACCGATGTACATGAATCATTCAAATTATCACCGTCTAGCCACGATCAGTACGGGTGTCATTGCCGTAAGCTTCCTGGTTGGTTGCAGCTCGTCCTCAAGGCACGGGAACGGCTCAAAACCCAATTTTATTTTCATCCTTACCGATGACCAGGGTTATAACGACCTCGGATGCTATGGTTCGGAGACTATCCGGACTCCAAGACTCGACCGGATGGCTGCTGAAGGACTGAAAATGACCAGTTTCTATGCCCAACCCGTGTGCGGGCCCTCCAGGGGAGCACTGCTGACAGGACGTTATCCTTTGAGGATAGGAAGCGGTTGGCTCACACGTTCGGAGGAAACAACCATTGCCGAAGTATTAAAAAGCGCCGGCTATGCTACCGGATGCATCGGAAAATGGGACGTGTCCCAGCGCCAGAATACACCGGGCCTGGTACCGGTGGACCAGGGATTTGATTACTACTTCGGTACACTGGGAGCCAATGACAGGGGCCGGGCGATCATTTACAGGAACAGGGATTCCCTCTACACGACTTCGAATATGTCCTTGTTCACAAAAATGTATACCGATGAAGCCCTGAAATTCATCTATGATAACAGGGACCATCCATTCTTCCTATACCTGGCACATACCATGCCTCATAAAATGATTGATGCATCATCTCAGTTCAAGGGAAAATCAAAGGGGGAACTGTATGGCGATGTGATCGAGGAGATCGACTGGAATGTGGGCCGGGTTATCGATTTGATCCATGAACTGAAGCTCGATAAAAAGACATTAATCGTTTTTGCCTGCGATAACGGACCCTGGTCCAATGTGGAAGAACGTATCCGTAAACAGCATAACGGACAGCTGGCCACGGGCAATGCCTATCCCCTCAGGTCGGCCAAAGGATCACCCTACGAAGGAGGATTCCGTGTGCCATGCATCTTCTGGGGACCCGGGAAAGTGCCCCGCGGTAAGGTGTGCAACGAAATGATGTCCACCCTCGACATTCTCCCGACATTCGCAAAACTGGCCGGAGCAGAGCTGATAAATACCGCTCCACTGGATGGTTTTGACCAGTCAGGACTTATCACGGGAAAAACATCGGTCAGCGCCCGTGACATCTTTTATTATCATGTCCAGAATGAACTTCAAGCCGTGAGGAAAGGAAAATGGAAAATACTGCTGCCCGGCGGCAAAAAAAGATTCAACTACGTTACCGACCCGCCAAGGACCAGCCCCGAACTGTATGACCTCGAAACGGATATTTCCGAACAAAACAATGTGGCAGATAAATTTCCAGAAATACTCCAGCAAATGCTCGACTTGGCCCGGCAAGGCCCTACCGATTCTACATATACCGGGTGGTGAAATACAGAAAAGAAAAAGTATATAATATATTATACGAGAAAAAATAGCAATATGTTCGGGGATTCACAGGAATTTTCCGCCTTATTCCCTTCCCGCCTGAAACCGGTGGCTAAGCCATATAAATCGTGTAACCCTCAGGGCTATTGTATGAAAGGTATGTGCTGAACGGGTCTGCTTGTAACCGTGGATCAGTGTTACGGCAAAAAAAGAAGTGAAAATATGTGGTAACATACGCAGGTAACAATATATTTGCGGGATGAAACATCGGATACTTTTCTTCTTTGCCGGCAGCATAATGCTCCTGATCCAATCCTGTACAAGCCAGCCGGAAGTGACTGGATTCACTGCCTCCTCAGGCACATCAGCACAACAGGATATACAACTTTTGATCCATATCCATGGAGTTCCCGAAAGTAATATCAGCCTCGTGCCCCTCACGGGAATCAAAGCAGGTAAACCGCTGGTTCGTCACAAAGGGGTTGTCAACGGGCAGACGGATACGCTTCTTGTTCCTGCTGATTTCCTGCCCGGAGAATTTATGCTGAGATTCCATTTCCCGCGGGAAGACAGTACGGGGTATTCGTGTGAAAAACACCTGGTACTGTCCCGTCTGTCCCTGGAGCTATGGATTAATCCCGCCTACTGCAATGATGAGGACAGTGCTTGGTTTCAGGATGACGAGACCGAAAATACCGTGTATCGTAAGTTTATCCGGGAGCTGGCCGGTGAACGGCAATCCCTTGTCAGCCTCCGGGATGAGATGGTGAGAAATGACCGGGCCGGCTCAAATCTGGACCGGAAGAGTTACAGGGCATATGAGAAACGCCGGAAAGCCTTTAACCGGCAGATCAACCAGCTGATGAATGAGAACAGAACATGGTTCATCAGCAGGATTCTGGAGTTCGGTAAAATACCGGAATATGACCCGCAGGCATCCGTTGATGCAGGAATACAACCCTTTACCGACAGTTATTTCAACGCGATCAACCTTACGGATTCATTGATCATAAAAACCACCGGTCTGAAGAACTGGGTGGGTGAGTACCTGGAGCTGTGCATCGCTTCGTCCGCTAATGATATTCCCCGTGATTCGGTTCTTATCCGCGCGGGTGTCGCCGCCATGGAAAAGGCCAGGCTCGGCCATCCGCTGGTCTACGGTTGGTTCTTCGACTATTTCTATGACACGCTGATGGATTCGGGGGTGGCAGAAACTGAGCTTCTCCTCCAGAAATATTTTGAGGATCCCGGTTGTATGGCCATGAAAAAAGTGGTGCTGCAACAGAGGCTGTATGGGATGCAGTTCATCACACCCGGGGAACCTGCACCCGATTTTGAGTTTATTGACCAGGAGGGGAACGCTGTCATGTTTCATGATGATGAAACAGCATCCCGCTTCAAACTGATTGCTTTCTGGAATACCGATTGCTGGATCTGCAATGCCCTTATGAGGAATCTCTTTTCATGGTACAGGCAATACAGGAACAGAAATGATGTTGAAGTGTATACCGTGTGCCTCGTGGACGAAACACAAAGCACTGCGTGGATGAATGAGACCGGGAAGATGCCCGGCTGGAAACACATGAGGGATGAGGGTGGAAACAACAGTGAAGTGGCCAATGCATATTGTGTGATGTCGACCCCGCTCATGATCCTGGTCGATTCCCGGAGCAAGCAAATCGTTGCCCTGCCGAACAATACTGAAAGTCTACAGGCGGCCGTTGAACAGGCAGAATGACAGCACGTAGCATCATCATACTGCCAGCGCTATACAATGTAATATATACGTTACTGCAGAGAAGAAATTCCTGAATGATCTGTTCCAGCGCGTCGGATAAAGGATGTTAATAAACATGTACCGCGCTGGTGACCATCCCTTTTCTTTGTATCCGTTCAGTGAGCCATCGGTTTTATTTTTATAATTCTTGTAACCTGATTTTCAATGAAGCAATTGATGTATTCATTAACAATACGAAATACAAAATTTTACGAGCGGGGGGAGGGAAGCATACTTTATATGAAAATTATTTCTGTTTCTCCTGATGAAAATATCAAAAAAAAAATTCTACATTTGCTTATACGTTAAAGCACATGTTTGATTATCTTATTGAAATAGAATAAGATAGCGATAATGTCCTGCAATCATACACCTTGTGGTTTTTTTTCGATTTCAACGGCATAGCGGAATTTGTCTATTCAGAAAAAGCTTAATCGTTTGTGCTATACCCTGTTCATCCCTGTTCCAACGCTGCAATTTTTTTTCTAATCATACCAAAATTGTCTGACTAAACCATTAAATCCAAGAAGCATGAAAAAACGTAGACTGATGCTGTCAGAAATTGGGTACTTGAAACAGCTGTGGGTAGTCCTTGCGGCTGTTTTATGTATCCAGTTCAGCGCAAATGCATTGCCTGCACTACAGCAAAACCGTGTCAGCGGAAAAGTGCTGGGAGCGGGAAATGAACCCCTGGTGGGAGTAACCGTCGTAATCAAGGGTACCAGCAAAGGAACCCTGACGGATGCCGGGGGTAATTACACCCTTGATGTGGCTCCCGGCGACCACATCATCGTGTTTTCATTTATCGGAATGAAGACACAGGAAATTGAAATTGCCGGTCGTACCTATATCGAAACGGTTATGGAGGTAGAGGAACAGCAGCTGGATGAAATCATTGCGGTGGGTTATATGACACAGAAAAAGGCCGACCTCACCGGCTCCATCGCTGTGGTTACAAAAAACAGCCTGGAGAAGAACACCTACTCCAACGTCCTGAGAACCATCCAGGGGAAAGTCCCGGGAGTCTATATCGTCACCGATGGCGACCCCGGTTCCAGCAGGGAAAACATTCAGATCAGGGGGATTACATCCATCAATGCCTCACCACCGCTGATCGTTGTTGACGGTGTGACATCCACGTTAAACCTCAGGGATCTCAACCCCAACGATATCGAATCCATACAAATCCTTAAGGATGCCGCTTCGGCAAGTATTTACGGCGCCAGGGCTGCCGGTGGTGTGATACTGGTTAATACCCTGCAGGGCAGAAAGGGAAGCTTCTCCATAAGCTACGATGTGAAGGCCAGCGTTAGTTCCATTACCAACCGGCCTGACCTGTGCAATACCGAGGAACTGGCCAGGGCGTGGTGGCAGGCATGGATGTATGACGGTGTCGACCCGAACTCGGCCACACTGATCTACGACTATGACTGGCACTATGACAGCAACGGCATACCTGTACTGGATGACGTAACACCCGTGGAATGGCTGAAT
>JAXDBV010000164.1:0-3015 GCA_034678415.1 Bacteroidales bacterium | reverse complement strand
TGTTGCTCATGCCGTTGCTGATCAGGTACCGCCCCGCATGCACATGCCTCGGATAATTCTTCTTCTCTGCAAGCCATACAAAGGTCCGCTCGTTCTTCAGCCACCCCCCCTCCGACAGGATCGACCTTACATCTTCAAAACCGGCGCCCGTAGGAATGATCAAATATGCATGCTCCTTCCCTTTCACCATCACGTTTCCGCCAAAAATTCCCTGGTACAGGCTTGAGCTGAGAAAAACCGCCACGAGGATGATCACCACCAGCACCATCAGGATAATATACCTTCGCCTCATAAGACTGGGTTAGAAGAAGCAACCATTTGATGTATAAACGGAAAAAACGAACATTAAGTACCTCAGGATTAGCATATCCATGTACCTTAAAACCCCGAAACCAACCAGATCAACTCAATCCGGTTCTGCATGATCAGCCGGGATCAGGTATGTTCTGTTATCCGTTCCGTTCAGACCGTTCATGTCAGGCTGTCCAGGGCTTTTTTAATCCGTTTCATGGCTTCCTCGAGGTTTTTTTCCGAAGTAGCGTAGGAGAAGCGTATACAGCCGGGATCACCAAAAGCTGATCCTGACACGGAAGCCACGTGGGCTTGTTCGAGGAGATAGCAGCACAGGTCGTCGGCATTGTTAATTTTCACCGAATTGGCTGATTTGCCGAAAAAAGAAGAGATGTCGGGGAACACGTAGAAGGCTCCGTCGGGGATTTTCACCCTGACACCATTGATCTCCTTCAACCTGGCGACAACCATGTCACGTCGTTTGAGGAATATATCCCTCATGGGTTTTGACAGTTCATACCCGGCATCAATAGCGGCCACCGACGCTTTCTGGGCGATGGTTGTGGCGCCCGAGGTGGTCTGACCCTGCAGCTTGATGCAGGCTTTTGTGAACCAGGCCGGCGCAGCCATATAACCAATTCTCCAGCCTGTCATGGCAAAAGCCTTCGACACACCGTTGATCAGCAATACCCGTTCTTTCAGGTTTTCAAATGATGCCAGGCTGGCATGACTGCCCCTGAAATTGATGTGCTCGTATATCTCATCGGAAATGATGAATATTTCCGGGTGTTCCGCCAGGACATTTGCCATATTCTTCAATTCTTCGTGGGAATAGACACTCCCCGTGGGATTTGAAGGAGAGTTGATGATAAGGGCACGGGTACGGGGAGTAATGGCTCGTTTAATCTGTTCATAGGTGGCCTTAAAATCATTTTCAATGCGGGCTTCCACCACCACCGGTGTTCCTCCGGCGAGCTTAACCAGGTCGATATAGCTCACCCAGTAAGGAGCCAGGATGATCACCTCGTCGCCCGGGTCGATCAGGCACAGAAGGGCATTGGAAAGGGCGTTCTTGGCGCCGGTGGAGACAATGATCTGCGCCGGGGTGTATTCAAGTTTGTTCTCCCTCTTCAGCTTCCTGCATATCGACTCCCGCAGGTCCATAAAACCGGGCACCGGCGGGTAAAATGAGAAGTTATTGTCAATGGCCTTGCGGGCAGCATCCTTGACAATATCGGGCGTGTTGAAATCGGGTTCTCCCACGCTCAGGTTGATGATGTCAATCCCCTGTGCCCTGAGTTCACTGCTTTTTTGCGACATCTTCAGGGTTTGCGAATCGGCCATCTTCCTGATACGTTCTGACAATTTTTCCATTATAAAAGTCTTTCGTTAGTAAATATTGTTTTGCTGTGTTTCCTCTGTATTTACAAATCGCCTTTAAAAATAAGTTTTCGGACGAAAAATAGTTAATATTGTATATGAATTTATTCAACAAAAGATGGAAATACTTGAAATACTGAAGTACACGCTGCCTGCCCTGATCGTTTTTCTAACTTCCTGGCTGCTGGTACGGTCGTTTATTAACCGGGAGATCCAGTCGCGCAAGATGGAGGCAGTGCTTCAGAACCAGAAAACCATCACTCCGTTGCGCCTGCAGGCATACGAGCGCATCACACTTTTTCTTGAGCGGATATCACCTGAAAATCTTCTCATGCGGGTCAATCAGCCGGGCATGAACTGTCAGCAGCTCCAGACACAGCTGCTGAGCATCATCAGGGCGGAGTTCGAACATAACCTGTCGCAGCAGATATACATGACCTCCCGGGCATGGGAGGTGATCAAGAATGCCAAGAACAATACCATAAAGCTGATCAACACTACCGCAGGGGAGCTCAAACCGGATGCCCCCGCACTGGATCTGAGCAAGGGTATCCTTGAAAAGATCATGGAGATGGAATCCTCACCGTCGAACGCGGCCATCGAGTTTCTAAAGAAGGAAATCAATCAGGTATTGTAAGTGACCTGTTGTCGAAACAGCAGGAATTATTGGGGGGATGTATATGAAAAGCCTGTTCAGAAACAGGTGAGGAGAAAACACACCCGAAAGCCGAAGCCCTGACTGTTACTGAACAAGGCACAGCGAAGAGAATGAATGCATGATGCCGGCACCTGTTCGTCCCATCCTCATACCGTTTGCATCGGTGGCCAATGAAAAGCTGAATCCCGCCGTTCCGGAAAAAAAGGCCGCTCACTGGCAGGTTCTCATCCCTGCGATCAGATCAGATCAATGCTTCGTTTTACAAACCGGGTAAGATCCTCTCCTTTCAACATATTGTTCGACAGCAGGGCCAGGTCGATGAGCTGAGGAACCAGCTTGCTTTTCTTCCCGAATTCCTCCAGGATATTTTTCTTCTTTTCCTCCAGCTCCCTGATTTTCTTGTTCAGCTCCTCCATCCTGTCCTTATCGGTCTGAGGTATCTCTTCATCCTTTTTCCCCTTATTGACTTTTTCGAGCTCTGTTTTTGTCGCGAGAAGAGGTTTCAGTTTCTCCTCTATTTTAGAGGTTTTCTCCCCGGTTGATTTTTAAAGGTCATCGTTCACGCGCAGCACGAGGGGGTGGTTGGTATTGATCACCAGGTTATAGCTTGCCGGCAGGTCGGCATAGAATCGCATGGCCCCTCCCATTTCCGACATATCCTTCATCCGCCGCATAAACTCCGACTG
>JAXDBV010000163.1:0-4721 GCA_034678415.1 Bacteroidales bacterium | reverse complement strand
TTTCAGCCTGCCTTCCGGCACCATCAACGGTAACGATGCGGTAGCTGTGTGAAGATGTGTTATATACCACATCATCGAACGACCAGGGGTTGTTGGTTACCTGTGGGGTAAAAGGCATGGTCATTATTTTCTCGCGGTCACGCCACAGTTGATATTCCCTTATAGGTTCATCGCCGGCATAGGCCGTATTCCATGCCAGGTGAACCGTACGCTTGCCATCCTGTACTACCTGTGTCACCGTTGGCCCGGTAACGGCCGTAAGCCCCCCTTCGGCTATTTGAAAATAGTTGGTTTTCCCTTCTTTAACCCTGGCCGCCATTTGCTCTATTTCCTTCCTCTCTGTGCCGTTCAGCCCGTCAATGGTTATTTGTGATGCCGTGAAGTTCTGTTCCAGCTGGCAGAGTGAAGGATCATCATCCACATGTCCGATCCCGATAATGGCAGTATGGACACCGGGCACGGTGAGGGAATACCGGATCAGTGGGGCAGAAGGCAGGGACGGACTGCCGACCTTTCTTACCACATGCCCGGGGGCATACGACCAGTGGGCATCCTTATCATACATTGCACCGTCGGCAAACACTTTCATGGCAATGATCCCCAAATTTTTAGCCCTGGCGACAGGGATCACGTTATGCTGCATATTCAGGTACAACTTATCATTGGCGTTTACTGCTACCAGCATGCCGTCCAGGAGATTTTCACGATCACGCCGGATCATTTCCATCATGACCGGGGCTGAATAATGACCGGAAAAACCGATATGGCGGATCAGCTTTTCCTCCCCGGGATTAAGTCCGGTGAGATTCGTTCCATCCCTGTAGTCGCGCAGTGCTGCGAGTGCTCCAATATGTTCAGCCTGCGGATCGGTTCCGATAATGCCCTCGTAAAGCACATCCACCTCCTGCAGGGTATTGAGGTTGTGGATAAGCACCATGTCGAGATAAGCCCCTTCAGGATAATTGCCTTCCCCGTCGCCAAACATTTGTGACAGGCTGCGTTTCACGTCGTCGATGGTTCCTGAGCCCGGTTTTCCATTGGTGCTGTTGCGCACCCTTTCCATTTCCCGGCCTC
Organism: Bacteroidales bacterium; assembly: GCA_034678415.1. GTDB lineage: Bacteria > Bacteroidota > Bacteroidia > Bacteroidales > VadinHA17 > JAXDBV01. Next base: position 3,647 of record JAXDBV010000163.1, on the reverse strand, counting down.
CCTTAGCCCATCGCAGGTGTGTTTTCGTGGTAAGAAAAATAGATCGGCGCAAGGGTTCATCATAGCCCGACAGGCCCGGTAACAGGTTCAGTACTCTGAACGCTTTGCCATAGTTTGTCTGGCTCGGACCATACACGTTTGAAGTATCAAAATAGTTCACTCCCAGGTTGAATGCCTTAAGAATAATCCTCACGGGGTCAACCCCGTCGGGTGTCCACTGTATGGAAGCCTGTCCGCCCAGTCCCAGGGTGGTCACTTCATGCCCGATACGGCCCAGTAAACGTTTCATCGGCCCTGTACGTACCCGTGTACATCCCAGGTGCGGCAGAATGGTCAGCCCGGCGAATGCACCGGCAGTGGTCCGGATAAACCTGCGCCTGGAAATGGATTTTTGAGTCATGGAACTCATGTGACAGGTGTTTTTGATGATTAAGCCTGAACAGGAAAGATAGGAAAAATTGCCGATATGGCCAACAGCAAAAAGGACAGAAAAAGAATATGAAGAATCCTTTCATTAGAATAATAATACAACATTGTATTTTTTTTAAAAATTTGTATATTACCAACAAATTATTATGCTCATAAAAAATACGGCAGGGCTAGGATTTTCGGTGATTTTACATGTTATATCTTAACATAAACATAGTTGCCCTGCATTTAATATTCAAACAGGTAGACTGGGAGTCATAATAGCGGTAAGCACAACATTATTTACTCATCCAATTTTTACTGTTTATTAATATATAACCTAAACACAACATTTTTATGACAGGCATTTTCGAAGAATCCGGAAAAATCCAATGGCGGTATTCACGCGGCGCAGGTGTTATCCTGATGTTTACTCTGCTGATGTCTGCATGGTCTGTCTTTTCGCAAAACTTACAGGTAATGGGAAAGGTGACCGATGCACAGTCAGGTGAACCGCTGATCGGTGTCAATGTGGTGATCAAGGGCACCCTTCAGGGAGCCACCACGAACATTGACGGCCAGTACACGCTGAACAATTGTCCTCCCAATGCTGTGCTGGTATTTTCTTTCATTGGCTATACAAGCCAGGAAGTTGAAGTCAATGGCAGAAATGTTGTTGACGTTTCACTGGTGCTCACCAGCAGTGAACTGGAAGAAGTGGTGGTTGTGGGGTATGGTACGGCGCGCCGGTCTGATCTTACAGGCTCCATTGCCACCATGTCGGGCGAGAAACTGAAAAGGATACCCATTTCCAATACTGCGGAAGCCCTGAAAGGACGGCTGTCGGGAGTGAATGTATTCACCACTGATGGTTCGCCCGATGCGGAAATTGTGATACGTGTACGCGGAGGAGGATCGGTGACACAGGATAACTCACCCCTTTACGTGGTGGATGGCTTTATTGTCAGCAGTATCAGGGATATTCCCCCGACAGACATTACCAGCATAAACGTGTTGAAAGACGCAGCTGCAACGGCTATTTACGGGGCACAGGCTGCCAACGGCGTGATCCTTATTACCACCCGAAATCCGATGGCAGGAAAAACAACCGTGTCATACAACGGTTACCTGCAGGTGAAAAAACTGCCCGGGGAAAGGAAGTATGATGTCCTCTCACCATATGAATACGTGATGGCACAGTACGAATATGCCAAGCTACGGTCGGAGTCCGATCTGAGAAATTTCCATAAGTACTTCGGACAGTATGATGATCTCGAATTATATAAATATAAAGAACCTACCGACTGGCAGGGTGAGCTCTTTGGCAATCCGCAGCTTTCACAGCTTCATAATATCAGCATTACGGGCGGTACCGAAAGAACCAAGCTAAGTCTCAGTTTTACTAATAACAACGACGAGGGATTATTGATCCGTTCCGGTTACCGTCGCAATGTGATTAACTTCAAGCTGAACCACGAGATATTTAAGAACCTCCAGTTTGAATCGGCCACCAGAATCACCAGCACAAGGGTTGACGGCGCCGGCACCTCGGGCGGTTCGCAGCTCAGGGTTAAGGATGGTATTGCCACACGGCCCGTCAATGGTATCGCGGATGAGCTGGATATTGATCTTACCCAGGTAGACACCGATGATGACTACCAGTCGTTTCTCCTGTCTATGATCAATCCGCTGGAGCTGGCTGAACAGGACTGGAGAAAGAGAACCACCAACACCTATGTGATCAATGCAGGCTTATCCTTGTCCATCCTGAAAAACCTCGTTGCCAAGACAACCTTTACCACCGAAACAAGCTTTGACCAGAGCCTGAGGTATTACGGTCCCCTTACCAGCCAGTCAAAACAGGAAGGAAGCAGCCTGCCCCTGGGCACGATCACTGATTCCAGGAACTATTCCTATCGCTGGCTGAATACGGTGAATTATGAATTTAAAGACCTGGGACTTCACAGGTTGGATGTGATGGTGGGACAGGAAATCTATTCCAATGGAGGCAAGGGCAGTTTTGTCCGTGCAGAGGATTTCAGGGAGTCCATGCTGCCGGAAGAGATGTTCGCCAATATGGCACTGGGAAATACCGTACAACATTCCACCTATGAATCCACTGAACAAAACAGGTCTTCCTTTTTTGGAAGAACCAATTACGTTTATAACAACAGGTACTTGTTTACTGCGACCATCAGGACGGATGCTTCCAGTAAGTTTGCCAGGGAGAACAGGCTGGGCATATTTCCTGCCGTGGCCCTGGGATGGAAAATCTCGGAAGAGGATTTCCTGAAGACTGCCACATTTATCAGGGAGCTTAAGCTGAGGGCCAGCATTGGGGCAACAGGGAATGACAGGATCCCGGCCAATGCCACCAACTTCCTTTTCCGCGCCAATACTGATAACGGCCCCGGGATGGGCACAAATGACTATAATGCCTACTACTCGCCCGACGGATCAGTACTGTATAACCCCAACATCGTCTGGGAAACCACTATCAACCGTAACGCAGGGCTCGATTTCCAGCTCTTCAACGGCCGTCTGGGTGGCAGCATCGATCTTTATTACAACACCACCAAAGACCTGCTGCTGGCTTCAGCAATATCACCCATCTCCGGATTCTCCACCCAATGGAACAACATCGGGAGCACCTCCAACAGGGGGGCAGAGCTGGTGCTGAACGGAACCATTGTTGAGAATAATGATTTCTCCCTTGGAATGAATGTAAATATCGGGTATAACCGTTCCCGTATCGATGAGCTGGACGGTACCAACGAAAGGTTTTACCAGTCAAACTGGGCCAGCACCGACCTGAAGGACCGTGACGACTACTACCTGAAGGTGGGAAGCACCGTGGGACTGATTTATGGTTATGTCACCGACGGGATGTATACGGTGGATGACTTTTCCGGTTATAACGAAGCCACGGAGCAATTCATATTGAAAACGAAGGAAGACGGGGTTTACGACAACAAGGTCGTCCTCGGTGTGGCCTCATTACGACCGGGATACCTCAAACTGAAAGACCTGAATAATGACAGCATTATCGATAGCAAAGACAGGACAGTCATCGGCAGCACTCTGCCAAAATACATCGGAGGTTTTGGATTCGATGTCCGCTATAAAGGATTCGATGCATCGGCATTCTTTAACTTCTCCATCGGTAATGATATTTATAACACAGGAAAAATTGAGTTCGATCAATATTACCGGACGACATTCGGTAATATGCTGAATAC
>JAXDBV010000162.1:0-4853 GCA_034678415.1 Bacteroidales bacterium | reverse complement strand
GTCAGGCGATGAGAGTGGATATTCATGTCCGTCAATGATATGATCAGACAACGTAAAACAGGAATGATGTGAGGTTTGCCATCCGGTGACAAGAGTCGCTGCCACCATCGCAAGTCATCGGTATAATAACTATACAAAGTGTACTTATTGCGGAAGGAAATGCACGTCCCTTGCGACGATTCAATGATCAAACCTGGCCATACACGCACGATTCCGGCATAATGTTATATACGGATCCTGCCATCTGACTATGCAAAAAGAAGAAGCTTTTTTTTATTATTTAAAAATAGTTTATATTTGCTTATACGATAAAACATTATAATTATTCTCTTATAATGCATCAAAATACTATACAAATCGAATAAACAATATCCACAATCTCCGGGACAACAATATCGTATGGTTGTCTGATTTGTTGTATTATTCTTTAATCGATTGAGGATGCTTATTATGTCTCATGCAGAAAAAAGAAAAGAAAAACCATCTATCTATCTATATAGTAATTTATAAACAAACTAACCTTTATGGCATGAAAAAACACAACGTGACAAAAACCCTTGCAGGGTTTTTCAGGCAATGCACCGTATTGCTTATTGCCCTGTTATGTGCACAGTCTTTGCTGATTGCACAATCCGGAACTCAACAACGAGTTACGGGAAAAGTGACCACCGCTTCCGGTGAACCATTGGCGGGAGTAACTGTGATGATCAAGGGAACCTTTCAGGGAACCATAACCGATGCAGAAGGAACGTTCTCGTTACCGGTTACCCCTGATGCCCGGATCATCGTGTTCTCGTTTATCGGGATGACCACACAGGAAATACCTGTCGAAGGGAAAACCTATTTTGAGGTAGTAATGCAGGAAGATGTTTATCAACTCGAGGAGGTGATTGCCGTTGGGTATATGACGCAGAAGAAGGCTGATCTGACTGGTTCAATTGCCGTGGTTGAAAGCAGGGACCTGGAAAGCGTCAGTTCTCCAAACGTGTTGAAAGCGTTACAGGGAAAAATACCTGGCGTCTATATCACGGCAGATGGAAACCCGGCGGAAAACGTGAGCATTGAGATACGCGGAAGAACCTCTACCACTTCTTCACCTCCCTTGCTGGTTATCGACGGTCTGCCCACACAGGCAAACCTGAGAGAAATCAACGCCCTGGATATTGAATCCATTCAGGTTCTGAAAGATGCCGCCTCTGCAAGTATCTATGGATCCAGAGCCGCCGGTGGAGTGATTCTCATTAATACAAAACAAGGGAGACCCGGCGACTTCCAGGTGACCTATAACGGATCAGTCGGAATGAACACCTACATGGGCTGGCAGAGACCAGAACTGATGGATACCCAGGAATATGGCAGGACAACCTGGCAGGCGGCTGTGAACGATGGACTGGATCCTAATGAACAGACGATGCTCTATACCTATGACTGGAATGAAGTCAACGGGGTACCTACCTTAAATGGTATCACAACCGTTGAATGGCTGAATGCCGCCCAGACCTTAAAAGCATCAGACACTGACTGGTTTGACCTGCTAACACAAAACGGCAGGGTGCAGAACCACCAGCTTACCGTCAGCAGCGGGACTGAAAAGGCAAAACAGATGTTCTCATTGAACTATTTTGAGAACAACGGGGCACAGATTCATACATATCTGAAACGGTATTCCGCCAGGATAAATTCCTCCTATGATTTGTTGGATGGCCGGCTGAAACTGGGTGAAAACATATTAATGTCTTCAACAACCTACAACGGACAGAACGGTATTTACCGTGCCCTGGTCATGCCTCCGATCGCTCCGGAATATGCCACTGACGGCGTATCATGGGGCGGATCAGCACTGGAATCAGGCATGGATGAACACAGGCATCCTACAAAAGACCAGAAGCTAAACAAGGATAACAGCAGCACGAGGTTTAAAACCATCGGTTCGGTTTATGCCAACCTTTCACTGTTCAAGGGTTTCTCCCTGAATACCCAGTACGGTCTTGAATATTCCACACTTGATTACCGCAATATCGATTTTACATGGGAAGAAGTCGGTGGACAGGCGGATGCATTAAATTCAGTCGTCAGTTATAACAACAAAGCAATAGCATGGACATGGACCAACACCGCGAATTATAACTTCACAAACGGTGTACACGATGTTAATGCAGTGGCAGGTATTGAAGCATACAAGTATAAAAATGAATATTTTTCCGCTACAAGAGAACAGATAATACTGGAAAACTATGATTATGGCTTTATCAGTGCTGCCACGGGAAATCTTACTGCAACAGGCCTAGGTGGTGAAGAATCCCTCTTGTCATACTTTGCCAAAGTCAATTACTCCCTGTTTAACAAATATCTGCTGGCTGTTACCGCTCGCTATGACGGAAGTTCCAAATTCCCGACGGCAAATAAATTCGGATTCTTCCCTGCAGCCTCCATCGGATGGAGGATCAGTGGTGAACCTTTCATGCAGTCGGTCGCTTTCATATCCGACCTGAAACTGAGGGCAAGCTGGGGGATGAATGGTAATTCAAACATACCCAGCAATGCCATAAATGATATGTACGATGCCAATTATCAGTCAACAGCCTATCATATCGACGGAGTCAAGGAAGGACTGATGCCTTCAGGCTACAGGCTTACTCACAGCGGTAATCCCAATGTACGGTGGGAAGCAACGGAACAGTTCGATGTCGGATTGGATTTCGGATTGTTCGGACAACGTTTAACCGGATCATTTGATGTCTATCGCAAGATTACCGACGGTATGCTCTATGAACTCCAGTATGTTGGAACAACCGGTGAAGGCAATGCCGTGTGGATCAACGCCGCAAATATGACAAACGACGGTGTGGAGTTGGCCGTCACTTTCCGCAGCCCCCTGCATTCAACCCTGAATTATTCCATTACCGGGAATATAGCAGCAAATAACAACAGGATCGATGACCTGCCGGATGCCGTCGTTTACTCATATGGAGGAAACGGTATTGGTGATAATATCCTGGGCAGACCACTGCGCTCAACATACGGGTTTGTTTTCGACGGCCTCTACCAGAACCAGATGGAAGTTGACGAAGGCCCCGAACAAAACGGCAAAAGAGTCGGCGGGATGAAATTCAAAGACCTGGACGGCGACGGAAGGATCACGGAAGCATACGACAGAACCTGGATTGGCGTGCGTGAACCGGACTTTACCCTGGGCCTCAATACTCACCTGGATTATAAGAACTTTGATCTTAATTTCTTCCTCCAGGGAGTTTTTGGAAACGATATCTACAATGACTACAAATTGTTGAGTGATTTTTACAATACCGGTGTGATTGCGGGTAGAAACCACACTACACGACTGCTCGATGCGTGGACCCCGTACAATACCTCCTCAACAATCCCGGCACTGTCGATATATAATAGAAATGAGGAAACCGCCATGTCAACATACTTCATTGAGTCAGGTTCATACCTGAAACTGAGAAGTATTGAACTGGGATATACTATTCCGGCCGTCACATCAAAGAAATTCTTTGTTAGAAATCTAAGGTTGTATGTATTGGCAGAGAATACCCTTATGTTTTGCAAACGCTGGGGAGACAATGGCTTTACAGCAGTGGATCCGGAAGCGGCAGGTGATTTTGCGAATACATACGATCGCCCTGCTACTATAACGTTTGGTGTTGATGTAACTTTTTAATATTTGGAGACATGAATAAAACAAAAACATTATTAATATCGGTTGTTATCCTGGTAATTGCCACTCTCGGATGTGAAAAGTCTTTTCTTGAAGTAACACCCAAGGGAGTCTTAACAGCCGAAAACCTGTCGGACCCCGAACATATTGATGGCTTCGTTGTTGCAGCATACTGCCATGTTGCCACAAGGGGTGTCTATGACACACATTATGGATGGTTCCATGGTGATGGTAAATCAGATAATCATTATAAAGGCGGGTCAGGTCTGACCGACCAGACACCCTATCATGAAATGGAGATGTTTGCTCCTGTTACGACAAATGTCGGTAATAACGCGGTATTCTGGAACAGCACCTATGCCAGCATATCAAGGATCAACGCGGCCCTCAGGCAGCTCAACAGTGTTACTGCTGATGACTACCCGTTAAAGGTTTCCAGAATAGCCGAAATGAGGTTTCTGAGGGCATTTTGTCATTTGAGCCTGAAACAAAGGTACAAGTGGATGCCCTATATCACCGAAGATATGACGGTGGTTGATATCAAATCGGTACCAAACCGACCGGCTGACGCCGAAAACGACCTGGGCCTCTGGCAGCTGATACTGGATGATTTTACATTCGCCGCTGACAACCTGCCACCGACACAAAGCGACAAGGGACGGCCCACCGAGTGGACTGCAAAAGCGTATATGGTAAAAACATTACTCTGGATGGCTTACCCACAGAATGAAACCCACCAGGTAATTGATATTGATGAGACAGCCCTGACGACCGCATTGTCCCTGTGCAATGATATCATCGACCATAGCGGTAAAGCCCTGACAGCCGATATTTCCGAAAACTTCATGCCAGAGACTGAAAATAATATAGAATCACTGTTTGAATTTCAATTCTCCATTAATGACGGAACGACAGCAGGACGGCAGAACAGCGGGATGAACCTGAATACTCCCAGGTGGCAACCCTACTACCGCTGTTGCGACTTTAACAAATCAAGCTATAACCTGGTCAATGCTTTCAGAACCGGTGCAAACGGATTGCCACTGCTTGACACGTTTAACGATGCGGAATTACATAATAATTACACCGCTTATTTTGGCGGCAATACCTTTGATCCCCGCATCAGCCATACTTGTGGCATCCCCGGTCATCCATGGAAATACGATCCCGAGTT
>JAXDBV010000161.1:0-4573 GCA_034678415.1 Bacteroidales bacterium | reverse complement strand
AGCAGCATGCCCAGGTTGTCGTCATCTTCCGCTAGGAGAAGACGTAATTTTTCATTTGTCATGATTCCGGCTCTTATCCGGTATAAAGATACTAAATTTTGTGCCCTTGTCAATCTGGCTATCCACGTGAATGGAGGCCCCATGCTCCTCCAGGATCCGCTTCACATAGCTCAGACCCAGGCCAAATCCTTTGACATTATGGATATTACCGGTGGGTATCCGGTAGAACTTCTCAAAGATCTTTTTCATCTGGTCCCTGGCCATACCGATCCCGTTATCCTCCACAAACAGTTCGATGTCGGTGTTGGTGCGCCGTGTGGAGATGATGATCCTCGGATCGTTGCCGCAATACTTGATGGCGTTGTCCACCAGGTTGGAAAGTACATTGATGAAGTGCATCTCATCGACGACGGCCTGCGGCTCATCGGCTTCCAGGTTCAGCACAAATTCCCCGTTACGATTTTTTATCTGCAGGTCGAAGTTTCTCACCACCGTATGAATGATCTCGTGCAGGTCGATTTCCTTGCGTTTAAGCCGTATCTTACCCTTATCGAAGATGGCCATCTGGAGCACTTTCTCCACGTGATGTCCCAGCCGGCGTGTTTCATCGCCAATCACTTCCGACAGCTGTTCAACATTGACATTCGAGGAGGAAAGAGTACGGTCTTTCAGCATCTGTGTTGCCAGCGATATGGTAGAGATCGGGGTTTTGAGTTCGTGCGTCATGTTGTTCACAAAATCACTCTTCATCTCCGACAATTTCTTTTGCCGGGAAATGATATACAGCGTATAGGTAAAGATTGTGACAATGCACAGCACGAGAATTCCGCTTGAGACACCCATGAATCCGAGCGATTTGTAAAGGAATGTTTTTTGATCGGGGAAGTACAGGCTGATAAAACCCGGATTGGTTATGATATCGTTGGGAAAGAGGGATCGCTGGAATACATATGATTTGGTATAGAGAGCATAGCCGGGTGTTTGAAACGCCGATTTATTCGCGCTCTCTTTCACCGCATACTCAAAACGCAGTTTAATGCCTTTATCGGCCAGTTCTTTTGACAGGAGATGGTGGAGCAACTCCATATTGATCCTTTGATCCACTTCCGGCCTGGTATTGGCCATCTCACTCACGATCTTTTCCACCATATTTCTTTTTCTCGAAACCCTGCTCCTGAAAATAGCCTTCATCTCATCGTTGATAAATACCCTTGATTCGATGTGACCCGGGGTAACGGGCTTTATGTTCTCCCGGCCCGGCCTGTTGCCGGATACGGTAAGTGGATCCATCGCGGAACCGGTTGCTCCCGGGGTAACCGGTATTTCGACCGTGACATTCTCACTTCCTATCTCAATCCCCAGCGAAGAGGTATTTGAATCGGGTATGACCGTTGTGACGGAATAATTGTAAGAATTAGACCACATTATCCACTCTTCATCCCGAATGAGATCCGGTTCGGCGGCTCTCATTACATGGGCCAGGGCTTCGCGTTGTTCAAGGGCTGTCGTCACATTAGTAAGGGCGGTATTCACCATCTGCCTGAACTGTTGCTCCTTCATCCGCAATGCCTCACTGATCCAGTTATACTGAACATACACCAGCCCGGCCATCACTGCCGTCATGACCAGTGCCAGAATTATGATCCATTTCTTCCTCATGTACCTGCAAAGATAGACCGGCCCTTCATTGGCTGATTATCCTTTTAACAATCTTTAACAAAGATTAAAGTTCATTAACTCCCCTTAACAATCATAAGATTTAAATTTGCAGCATCAACATCCGTCACAACATGAAATTCACCATGTCAATATTCATGATGATCATCATTTCCTGGATGATGATAACGCCTGCCTTCGGACAGGAAGGCAACAAAACGAGGGTGCATGTGAAGGTTATTAAAGATGGAGAAAAAGTCACTGATACCGTTATGTATATTGGCAACGATTCTGAAGAAATACAGAAGGCAGTTTCGGCTGTCACGGGAGAAGCAGTGACGATCTGCGCCGCTGCCGCAGAAACGACTGTAACAGTGGAAAAAGAAGTGAAGGGAAGCAGTACAGAAATGATGATCAAGGAATATGACAAGGATAAAATGGAAGGTGAACCTGTTAGCGAGGTAGTCATTGTTACCTGTAAGGGGGATTCCATTACCCGCAGCGTTCGCACCCGGATCGGTACCATTCATTGCCCGGATGACACCACCGGCAAGCATACTTTTGATAAACATACCCGTTTAGGAGACGATGTAGTGACCGTTTTTCATGACCGCGATGGTTATAGGCTGTCCATACAAAAACATGCTGAAAGAGACAACGGAGAGACGGTTATAAAAACCCGCAAGCATTACGGCAAAGATAGTGACGAAAAAACGATAGGGGTGGAGGTGATTCATGACCATGACTCATCAGGGGTGATGAATACAGCAGGGGTGTATGATGAAGACAAAGAAACCAGAGAAAAGAGGAACAGGGAGATGGCTATGGTTGAAGAGACGGTATGGAGCACCAGTGACGGGAAGACTGTTACTGTGGTCATCAATGAAGGGGGAGAGGAAAAAAAGGTGATCAGGGCTGACCGTGTCAATATTTCCACCCGTAAGTCGGGGGACAGCATTACCATCGTGATTGATACATCCGAAGGGAAGAAGGCAGATGTTGACGCTGGACTCGAGAAGAAATCAGGAGACAGAAAGAAATAACTTGTTAAGGTATTGTTTTTTTGTTTTAGGTTAACAAATAGTAATTGGTTGGAGAGAAGCTGTTTCATGATGAGTGAAGCAGCTTCTTTTTTGGAGAAAATCCTCCTTCATGGAAGTGAAAAAGGGGAATCATCTCAGCCGTATCCTGTCCGTATTCACCGGGCAGGGCACATGAAACTTCATGAGGGTGGTTACTGTAATCCTAATGTTGAAGCCATATAGAATACTGGAAAATTGCCCGGCTCATGCGGTTCAACTGATCCCGTGACGGTGAAGGGGGGAATGGCTGAATCATTACACCTCGGCTCATCTTTATGTTCCCGGATTATGAAGGAAGTTCAATGCGCTGGCAGGTGCAGTCCTTTACCTGCTCCGGTTAATCACCTTTCTCAAGGGGGAGCATACCAACCATGCATGGTTCTCCATTTGTAACCAGTACTGCTGTATCTTGACAGGAAACATTGATTTCACTGATATCGCTGATCATATACAATCCCTGCCGGGCGACAGGGTATGGAAGGATCGCTTTTTTTCAAAGGAGCCGCAGAATTATTGAATTAATTAATGAATTATGTCGCATATAATTCATTAATTCAGGCCGGGGAGAGGATACTGCCTTTTGCCGTACTGTTGCCCGGAGATGGATGGGACTGAATGTGTATTTCCGGGTGCGGTATGTAAAACGGAAGGACGGTATTCAATTGTAGTCCGGTCAGAACAGGAGGTTATGCCTGGATTTGACCGTTGCCGGGTTGATAACAAAACAGGCCCTGACGACGTCCATGGCTTTTATTTGGGTGGTGATTTTTTCCAGGCCGGTTGCCGTGAGTTCTCCCGTAATTTTCAGCACAAAATCGATATTCTTCAGTTCGTTCAGCAGGTAGCCGTTATGTGAACGGTTGGCGATAAGATGGTATTGCACGGCTGCCAGTTCATCATGGCAGGCGTATAATGAGAACTCCTTTTTCAGGCCATGCCGCTGGGAATGCAGCACCAGGTTGTCCTGTTTCGCCAGATGCCATCCCAGCGAACGGTTCAGGTGCCAGATCAGCCTGTAATCATGTTCATCCGTGCTGATGGCGATCAGGGAAAAATCAAAGTCGGGGGTGTAATCAAGCCTATGTGTTTTTTTTCTATCCATGGATGCAGGCAGAAGGTTAATCCCTTAAAGGTAAGAAGAAATCGGTAAGGATTTTATGCTTTCTGTCCAATATATTTCAGGGCGTTTTTGGATGCCTGCTGTTCCGACTCCTTTTTGGTATGTCCGGTACCTGAACCGATTACTTTTCTGTCAAGACAGACCCGGGTAATAAACTGTACTGTATTATCGGCAGTGTTTTCCGTCTCGTGTTCAAATGTAATATTCTCCCTGTTTTTCTGCATCCATTCGAGGATCTGACTTTTGTAATCGGTATTTTCGGATTCCAGTTTTTCGAGGTTGAAATGCGATTTCAGGATACGTTGAGTGATGAATTTCTTTGTCTTATAGAATCCACGGTCGAGGTATATAGCGCCGATGAGGGCTTCAAAGGTGTTGCCCGGGATGTTTTTCACCAGCTTGTTTGATTCGGTATTGGAAACGATGAGGCCATTAAGTCCCAGCCTGGCGGCCAGATCATTCAGTTTTTCCCGTTTGACGATCAGCGACCTCATCTTGGTAAGCGAGCCCTCATCCTTGGACGGATAGAGGGAGTAGAGCAAGTCGGAGATGACGGCATCGAGGATAGCATCGCCCAGGTATTCGAGCCTTTCGTTATTTATTACCGATCCGTCGGGATGCTGGATGGAAGCGGATTTATGGATGAAAGCTATCTCATAAAGCTTAATGTTCCTTGGTGTGAAGCCAAGGATTTTCTTCAGCGTTGATGAGAGTT
>JAXDBV010000160.1:0-4045 GCA_034678415.1 Bacteroidales bacterium | reverse complement strand
TGCCCGACCACAAAAGGATTAGGATGCTGGTGGAAAATAAAAAGCTGAAGGAGAAGCTTGCCATGCTTGATGTCTCGCCCGTAGAGTTTTTCCGCGTCGATATTGGCGATGGTGTGCTGCTCGACGGATGGATGATCAAACCACCCGGCTTCGATTCAACCATGAAATACCCGGTATTATTCAACGTATATGGCGAGCCGGCAGGTGTAACGGTGCTGGACAGGCAGCCCAGCCTGTACCACCTGTTCCTCTCACAGCAGGGTTATATTATTGCCAGCATCGATAGCAGGGGAACACCCGCACCCCGTGGAAGAGAATGGCGGAAATGTGTCTATATGAAGGTAGGAACGCTCAATACCGCCGACCAGGCAAAAGCCGCCAGGATCATCAGTGAATGGGATTTTGTTGATAAGGACAGGATTGGCATCTGGGGATGGAGCGGGGGAGGAACCAGCACATTGAATGCCATCCTCCAGTATCCTGATATCTACCATACAGGCATGGCCGTGGCCCCCGTACCCGACCTCAGTCTGTATGATGCCGTCTACGAGGAACGTTATATGAGAACAGTGGAAGATAATCCCGATGGCTATACGAATGGATCGCCGGTATCACACGCTGCAAACCTGAAAGGAAACCTCCTCATTGTGCATGGTACGGGAGATGACAACGTTCACTACCAGGGCACTGAAAGACTGATGAACGAACTCATCAGGTATAACAAGCAGTTCACCATGATGGCCTATCCCAACCGGTCACACGGCATCTTCGAGGGACAGGGTACCACCGTGCACCTCTATACCCTGCTTACGGAATACCTGTTGCGGCAAATGCCTCCGGGACCAAAAAAATAAATGACTGAACAGGGATTCTCTCCTGCGGTTATTCCCGGGATGTTTATTGATTGGTACAGTTTTTGATTTCTTTTTATGGTTAAAAACCGTTACCATGAAACCATTATATACGATCGGTATCATCCTGGCATGTGTTAGCCTGACATTGCAGGTTTTTGCACAGGAACCTTCAACCGCCGACACCACCCGGTTGTTTGTCATCACAAAATCATCCACCCGTTTCTTCAGCGATATGGGGAATATGAGTTCCGTCATCGAGATGATCCCTGCGAAGACCAAAGTCCGGATCTTTGAAGAAAATGGTGATTATTTTGCCGCCTGGTACAACGGAAACGATGGATATATCTTAAGGAAAGATGTTGACTTTGAGCCTGAAACACTTAAATATCTCGAGAAGATGTGGGCCGCAAAGGAACCCGTGCCCGACGACAAAACAGTCACCAACGATGAAGCCAAATCGGCGGATGCACGGAGAAATTATCTGGTAAGGAAGTACGGCAATGAACTGGGGCCAAAAATTTTTAACCGTGCCATATGGAAAGGAATGAAAAAAGAAATGGTATGGGACAGCTGGGGCAAACCTCGCCGTATGTACAAGGACATTTCAGGATGGGAAATAAAAGAACGGTGGATCTATCCTGTTGCTGAACTGGTTTTTATCAATGGTGTCCTCAGGGATTGGGTGAGGTATAAATAAAACCGGCATATCTCCTCAATAACAACCTGTACTGTGTTCGGGTGTTAAGGACATGACCTTTTCCCCTGGATTTACTGACAGCCATACTGCTGTAAATACCAGGTTTTGACCTGATTATCTCCCAGGATTACTAACTGACGGCATTCCCCGTCCGGAGCTGTGAACGAGTATTTGTACACTGGGGGAAGGTGACGGCAAACAATGTCTGCTCAAGCCATTATTTCCTTGGCGCGTGCCAGGCAAGCATCCGTTACGGATGCGAAAGGGCGGTGCCGGCCGGGAATGGCTGCTCACCGGCAAAAATGTTTCATTTCCCGGCCTGCATGAAGAATTATTGAATTATATGAGAGGTAATTCAATAATTTATTATGCCCGTCTATGGCGGTTATTCCTAACATTGGCTGCTTCATCCATCGGATTTCTATGCCACAAGCCTTATCGTCATGTAGAGTGCAGCCAGGCATGAAATAATCAGAAGGATGGGTGTATACCGGTGGATGAACAGCACCAATACCGGCATTGGCTTTTCAATGGTCAGCAATGCCCCGGTAACGAGATTCAGGATAAACAAAATACCGGTGACGATGATGGCTATCCATACAACGGATGGGACCTGTATCCCGTTCAGCATGTGACTGATCAGTATAGCTGTATAAACGATCGCCACGAGTGCTGATATCTTGTGGAGTGCAACGATCCCTCTATGGTAGGGTTTTCCCTTCCTGCTCAACCAGATGCCGGAAAGAATCATGATCAGAAAGATCAGTCCGTCAAGGGCCAGCCGAAATTCAATGGTTTTCATTATTCTGTGTTATTGATGGTTCAATGGACGGTTCCACAAACCGGTTGTTTTCATATACAGGATATTCCGGGTGAATGAATATGGTATCCTTGAAACCGCACGTTTCTGAAATTTCAGTATTAATGGTATCCGGGCTATCTATGTTTAAAATGAATGATAACGGGTGCTGAAGCTTCTGATTCCTTAAAGAAAAAATTGACCACTGTTACCTTGTACTCGTAGGTGTTTCCTGAAACAATGCTCGAGTCAGTGAAAGTGGTGGCAGGGCTGTCAACTTCCCTTATTATTTCGCCGTTTCTGAAGATATTGTAATACCATACCTGGTTGTCCGTGTTTGCGGTATCTGCGGGCGGTTCCCATGTTAAAACAGCACAGGTATCGTTCCCGGTGCACGAAAAAGTATTCACCGGATCGGGGTTTCCGTGCACGGCTCCTTTTCTCTGTGCGAGGAGCCACATTATCTCGTTGCGGGGATAATCCCATACATTATGCCCTACGCCCTCGTATTCGGTATATTTTACCTTATTGCCTCCCAGTGCTTTGATGGCACGGTACATGTTACGGGACCATTTTACGGGTACTACCTTATCTTTAGCTCCGTGGAAAATCCATAACGGAAAATCAATCAGCACAGGTGCTATTTCAGGATTTCCTCCTCCGCATTTGACATAGGCAGCGGTAAAAAGACCCGGCTTTGTCCTTATGGCAGCAAATGTTCCGAACCCGCCCATCGAGGTGCCATAAATGTAATACCGGCTGGTATCCAGGGTAAAGGCTTTTTCAGCGAGAGATATCATCTCAAAGGTTTTATCCATCATAGGGCTTGTTTTCTCATGAAAACTGTCGCCCCATCCCTTTCTCTCATTCCTCGGACATTTAGGAGTGAGTATTATGCAGGGATCGGATGATACAATGGGCTCATTATACCATTTCAGATTCCAGGTAGTGGTGTCACCGTGCCCGTGCAGGTAAACAACCAGCGGATATCTCTCCGTGGAAGAATAGGAGGGGGGCACATAAACTCCGCAACGGAACGAGTCAAGAAAAAAATCCTCATATCCCCGGATAGAAGACAATTTTTCAATATCCGGCTCAGTAATGCATTTCTCTTTGCCGGTGCTAACCAAGACTATCATTAACACAAGGATGTTTAAAATACTTTTCATATGGGCAACAAATCTTTTAGTGAAACATTTTTCTGCACAGGTTGAAAAAACGCTGACCGATGGCCCGGTTTAACAGGATCCATGCATCGTTACCAGCGAAGATCGGGTATTCATCGGGCATATTCATTGCAGATTTTACCGGGGTAAATCCCGGCTGTTTTATTAAAAGGCTTGACATGATCATCCTTTGTGGGATGGAAATAACTTCCGGAATCTTCATTTCATCCTTCCATTCAACCGTTCCCTGGTGTATCCCTGGCATATGTCTAAAATAATAATGATACTGACTTGCTTCAAGATACATAAGAATTCAATTAGTACTTCCAATGGATTCACTTCATAATTACTGCAATCCGGGAGTTTGGCTTTACGTATTCCCTCACCCGGGGAAAATTATTATCTCATTCAGCTGTTGTTCCTGTTACCTCTGTGCGTTTATTATCCGGTCTTTTGGCCAGGGCAGGCCGTTACATTGCTTCCCGCGTATTCATGCTATAAATCATTTACATGAATTGTTTTGAATGCA
>JAXDBV010000159.1:0-2740 GCA_034678415.1 Bacteroidales bacterium | reverse complement strand
TCATCGTCAACGAGAACTACAAAATGGCCGATATTTTCGTTATGCCCGGCGGTATTGGGTTAGGTATCAACCATGCATTCTATTATGGCCTGCCCGTCATCGTCGAAAACAGTCCCGTCCATTCCCCGGAAATCACCTATCTCGAAAACGGCCGTAACGGCTTTATTTATGAAAAGAACAATATAGCCGATCTGAAGGAGAAAATGATGACGCTGTTGTCAGATGAAAACCTGTACTTGCAGTTTTCTGAACATGCCAGAAATACTATCCTGACACGTGGCTCGTTTGAAAGAATGGTCGGGGGATTTATGGAAGCCATTAAATATACCGAACAATGTTGAGCTTGTTGCTATTATGAAACCATTAACACGGGACGAACTGCTGGCCTCCGTCGAGAAATTTATCGACTGGCTTGACAGGTACGGCGAACTGTCATACGACCTGAACGACTTTAACAGCTCCTCCACGGGTAATTTTATCAGGAAGGTGTATTACAGGAATAAGATACTGGGGGCTCCCCTCGCGTTCCTGGCCCTGGCACAGGAGACCTTTTTCCCCGCCGCCCTTACGTTGTATGCAAAACCGCACAGGGAAGCCATTGGCGATGCACAGTATGCCATCGGTTTCCTGCAACTGTACGAGTTTAACGGGGATGTTCGATGCCTCCACCGTGCCGAACATTTCCTCGACGAACTGAAGAAAAGCGCTGTCACCGGTTATTCGGGCCTTTGCTGGGGATATACCTACGGCTGGCAAACCACCGATGGCTACTGGCCACCCCGGACACCCGTGATCACGGTTACTCCTTATGGATACTGGGCCTTCAGAAAATATTATGAACTAACAGGAAACAACGACGTGCAGGATGTCCTCCGATCCATAGTGCGGTTTCCAATCCATGACCTGAAACGGATTACATTACCCGATGGCACCCAATGCTATAGCTATAGCCCCCTGGACCGGCGTTTTGTCGTGAATGCCAACGCATACCGAGCCGCCATGCTCCTCGATGCATTTAAACTGTTCGGGGATGAAAATTACAGGCAGGAGGCTGAAATCAGCCTTCGGTTCGTCCTCGCATCCCGGGAAAAGAATGGTAGCTGGTTCTATGAACCGGTCGGAACCAGGGACCGCTTTATTGATAACTTTCATACCTGCTTTGTCCTGAAATCCCTCAAGCAATGCTACGACGTTACCGGCGATCCCACTATCATGGACGCCATCAGGAAAGGATACGACTATTACCGGAAATCGCTGATACGTCCTGACGGATTGCCAAAACACTTCGCACTGCAAAAGCACAACAAGCTGAGGAAATATGAGATGTATGATTTTGCCGAAGGTATAACCCTGGGATGTTTGCTCGACGGATCGGTCGATGGCGGTTTTGAACAATCCAAAACCCTCGCCGGTGCATTGATCCGTAAATTTCAGCTGTCTGACGGGCACTTTGTTACTCGCGTCACCACACTCGGCACCGTCAATAAGGTGCCCTACCACCGCTGGCCACAGGCACAGCTGTTTAACGCCCTTACACGACTGTTGCTGAAAATGAAATAATAATAATCCTGCCTTGCCCCGGCAACAATTTCCCGGTTGTACAGGAAAACCGACCATCATGAATATAGCAGTAATCACCGGCCATGAATTCCACCACAAATATTTTGCCTATGAACTGTACAGGGAGCTGGGGGTAAAGCTTATTGTGATCCAGCAACCTGTCCACCACATCGGCCGGTCATTCAGAGAAAAAAAGCTGTTGTCGTTCGGATTGTACTGGTTCCTTCAGAAAATGCTTAGCCTCCTGTATAACTTCCTTGGTAAGAACAGCATGAGCGGCGCTCTGAAGACCAGGGAAAAGCAGTATTTTGAACCATACGGGGAAAAATTTGCGGAAATACCCGGAGATATCATTATCTGCGTGCCCTCAGTGAACGATGATACCGTGGCACATTTGCTTCAGGAAAAAAATATCGACATCATATGCTTCCTCGGAGGTGAGATTGTCGATGGAAGGATCATTCGCACGGCGCGTATGTGCAGCCTTAATTTCCACAGCGGTTTGTCACCCTACTATAACGGTAATAAATCCATCTTCCATGCCGTGAAGGATCACCGGCCAAATTTCGCCGGCGGAACACTCATGTATATCACTCCCCGGGTTGACGGAGGGAAAATTCTTGCCCATTTCATCCCTTCCATCGAAACAAATGACACGGCAGCCGACCTGTTCATGAAAACAACCATCGGGGCAGTGAAACTGTACCTCTCATTCTTCTCTCATATCCGTGAACATCCCCTGCCCGAAGGCGTTATCCAGGAAAAATCCTTCAGGTATACCCGCAATATTGACTGGACTATCATGGATGACATACGATTGAGAAGGTTTGAGAAGGGCAAGGGGATGAAAAAGTTTATCCGTGACGAACAATTCATCTATTATTATAACCTGGGACAGGGTGATATACGATCCGTCTATCAGCAATCCCTGGCGGCCATTCTTGGAAAAACACCATGAGAAGCATCAGAAGCACCATTGGTAATTTCATACAGAAGACAGGATTCCTCAGGCTTCCCCTGGTGCGTCTAGCCAGATCCCATTTCCGGATCCTGTTTTACCACATCGTATGTGATGAGATCCCCGTCTATTATTTCCACGACAAGGCTATCCGCATTCATGACTTCAAGGAACAGATCCGCTTCCTGAAACAACATTTTACCTTTATCTCCCTGCCTGAAG
>JAXDBV010000158.1:0-4676 GCA_034678415.1 Bacteroidales bacterium | reverse complement strand
CTTCAGGCCAAGTATGGGCTGTCGGTGGAACAGGCCGGCAGCTATTATAGCTGGTTTTACTTCGGGATCTATGCCCTCGCCCTGATAGGCGGTATCCTGGCCGATGCCACCAACCAGTATAAGCTGGTGATCCTGGCCGGCATCGTGATCATGTTTGCCGGGTACGCCCTGATCGCCATACCGGGGATGTCACTGGCTGTCACGGTAACAGGACTGTTCATCATTGCCTTTGGCAACGGGCTGTTCAAGGGGAACCTGCAGGCTGTTGTCGGGCAGATGTATGACAATGAAAAATACTCCAAGGTAAGGGATTCCGCCTACATGATATTCTACATGGGGATTAACGTGGGAGCCTTCTTTGCTCCTTTCGCCGCCAATGCGGTCAGAAACTGGTTCCTGGGTAAACAGGGATTCCTTCATGATGGCAGCCTGCCGGAAATGTGCCACGCATTCATGAGAAATGAGCTGGGAGATATCGATAAATTCCAGCAGCTCGCCAATCATGTGAGCTCACAACCGGTGACCGATCTGTCAGCCTTTTCACAACAGTATATTGATGCATTCTCAAGAGGATACAACTATGCATTTGGTGTGGCAGCCGCAGCCATGATCATTTCCCTCCTTGTCTATGTGATTTTCAACCGTCACCTTCCGAAGAAGGAGAGGTCAAGGAAGCCGGTGACAGAAGGAAGCAGCCGACTGACATCGGCCATCCGTCCACCAACCATCCTTGTTCCCCTCCTGGTGGGTGCTGGAGTGAGCGCGCTTCTTTATCTTATCATGATTAATGTTGAATCACTGAAGGATTCGGCTGTTGATGTGTCCTTCCCCTTCGGGCTGTTCGTGGCATTTGCCTTCTTCATCTCTATGTTCTCAACAAAGGAGGAACGGCCGCGGGTCGTATCCCTGCTGCTGGTCTTCGTTGTTGTGATCTTTTTCTGGATGTCATTCCACCAGAACGGGCTCGTCCTCACGCTCTTTGCCAGGGACTATACAGTGAAAGAGGTGTCGAGGTTCACGAATGTTTTCTTCAACCTGAACTCCATTCTTGCCTTTATTGGAACACTGGCCGGGCTGTACCTTATGGTGGGCCGTAAGAAACTGATGGAGCGGCTGATCGGTATCGTAATGTTCCTGGGACTGGGCTATTATACCTATTACCTTGTGAAAGGGTACGGGGTAAGCAACCAGATCGCTCCGGAGATCTTCCAGTCATTCAATCCCTTATTTATTGTTGCCCTGACCTTCCCCGTGATGGGTTTCTTCACCTACCTGAGAAACCGCAATATGGAGCCTTCCACCCCCCGGAAAATAGGCATCGGGATGGTCATTGCTGCCGTGGGATTCTCCGTGATACTGGTAGCCTCGCTGAACCTTATCTCGCCCCGTGAACTGCAGTATACGGATGAATTCAATAATCTTACCTACTATCCGGTGCCCGATTCCTCAAGGGTGGTGCCTTACTGGCTGATCAGCAGCTACCTCATCCTCACCGTTGCCGAGCTGTTCCTCAGCCCTATGGGACTGTCGTTCGTTTCGAAAGTGGCTCCACCCCGCTTCCAGGGACTGATGCAGGGCGGATGGCTGCTGGCTACCGCTACCGGAAACAAGCTGCTGGTAGTGGGCAGTATCGGATGGAGCCGGCTGCAACTATGGCACCTGTGGGCTATCTTCATCATCTGCTGCCTCGTGTCAGCCGCGTTCATTTTCAGTATTATGCGACGACTTGAGAAAGCTACAAAATAGAAATAGAAAAAGGGGCGCACGCCCCTTTTTTTTGTCCATCCATGATCAATACAGGATAAAATTGTCACCCCTTTATGAATACGTTGTACATCTGATTCAGAGGAAATCCTGGAAGTATTTCATTCATTCGTCCAGAAGGAAGCCATACACCTGTTAATGGCTGTTTTTTTCCATCCGGTGAAAAAAAACATCCTTCTGACAAAATATTTAACAATATTTTTAGTTTAGTATTTTGTAAACTAAAAAAACTAAGTATATTTATGCCTTGGAAAAAACAAAATGGCAGACACAGAACATCAGCGGCGGGAGCTGGTTGAAAAGATCGGTGTGATCAACGAGAAGATCGGTATGCAACCGGTGGCGGCAAGGGTGAATGCCCTGCTTCAGGTATCAAATCACACCATGCTGACCTTTGATGAGATAAGGGAAGAGCTGCAGGTCAGCAAGAGCTCGGTAAGTAATGCTATCGCGATCCTCCTCAGCACAGGGCAGATCGAATACTTCACCAAACCCGGCGACAGAAAACGGTACTTCAGGTCAACCATGGAAAAATGGCCCAGGCTCATTGACAAGCTGCTTGAGTTCGCGATGAATTACAGGGACATATACAAACAGGTGCTGGCAATACGGTCCGATTCTGATCCCACATTCAACCAGAGTATAAAAGACCTAATCAATTTCATCGATTACGTGATGGAAACCGTGTCCCCCATGCTCAGGGAATGGACGGAGAAAAGAAATAAATAAATTAAATTTTTTTAACTAATTGGTTCATAATTATCTGAACCATTTAAATATTATTAAACCAATGATGAATAATAGTAAACCTCCACAACTCATTATTCGTTACCGCCGGGTCATCATTGTAGTGGCATTAGTGCTGTCAGTAACATCCGCATTCCTTATCACGAAGCTGAAAATCAACCCCGATGTTTTTGACAACCTGCCTGACGATGATCCTGTTGCCATACTTTTTAAAAAGGTGGGTGAGGAATTCGGAGGGAACTATAACTGCATCATAGGCCTGGAGGCGGAAAATATCTATACCCCTGAAGTATTCAGGTATATCAAGACGATCAGCGACAGCTTATCGGGTATCGAGGGAACAGGAAGTATCACCAGCCTGATCAACATCATTGATATCAGGGGCAGTGAATGGGGTATTGAGATCGGCAAGCTGGTGGATGAATACAATCTTCCTGTGGATAAGCATGAACTGGACAGCCTGAGACGGTACATTGAATCAAGGGAGTTTTATAAGGGATCCCTTGTTTCAGCCGACGGCACCATCACGGTGGTGTCGGTGAGGATACAGGAGGGGGTGAACAAGATCCGCGTGGCTGCGCAGATCAGGAAGAAGGTTGACAGCCTGAACCTGCCGGTAAAGGTGTATTATGGAGGGACACCCTTCGTAATCGTGGCTTTTGGTAAAAGCATACAACGCGACCTTCTGTTCCTGGGGCCTGTCAGCCTGCTGGTTATACTGCTGGTTCTCTTCCTCGGGTTCAGGGATATCAGAGGGGTGGTGTTCCCCGTCACCAGCGTTCTGCTGGCCATACTCTGGACCTTCGGGCTCATGAGCCTTCTGAATGTCGAGGTCAGCATCATTACATCCATAATCCCTATCCTGCTGGTAGCGGTAGGCGGTGCATACACCATCCACATGATAAACCGGATATTCGAAACACCTGCCCCTACCTGGCATGAAGCCATCGTTAAGGGATGGAGCCAGATTACCCCTCCCGTATGTTATGCTTCCATAACCGATACCTTTGGTTTCATTTCTTTTGTTTTCGGTTCATATCTGTACCTGATACGGACGTTCGGGATATTCACCTCGGTTGGCATCCTGATTGCCCTGATACTTGCCATCTTTCTGACACCCGCGCTCATGAGCCTGACAGGAAAAAACTATATCCCCGCAAAACAGGCGCAGGTACGCAACCTTCATCTGAAACAAGCACTTGACGCTATTGCCCGACAAGTTATACGCCGTCCGGGAATGATTGTAGCAGCATGGATCATATGTATCATCCTCCTGTTTACGGGGGTATTCAGGATTGAAAGAAAAGTTGATTTCCTGTCATACCTTCCGGCACGTGATCCCAACAGGGTGACGGAAAAGATACTCAGGGAAAGACTGGGAGGAACCAACCCGGTTTATGTTTCCATAAAAGGTAACATCCTTTCGCCGGAAGGACTCAGGCTTGTTGACAGTGTGGAATCCGTCTTAAAGGCCAATCCAAACATCGTTCAATCCCTGTCGGTATCCAGGCTTTTCAAACAGATGAATGATGTGATGGGTGAAGGAATGCAGGTTCCCGACACACAGGAGAAAGTTGACAATTTGTGGTTTCTTATTGAAGGACAGGACATTCTTCACCAGCTGATCAGTGAATCGGGGAATGAAGCCATTATACAGGCCACTTTTAAAACGACCGATATTCATGATTGCAAGGCGTTCCATTCGGAAACCGTTGCGTTATCCCTCAGCAGTGACGAGCGGTTCACGATACAGGCTTCGGGCACTCCATCCATCCTTGTGCGCCTCGATGAAAACCTCACACAGAGCTTGTTCCGCAGCCTGGCACTGGCCATGGTGCTCGTTTTCCTGGCCGTGGCTGTCATGCTCAGATCCGCCGTAAAGAGCCTCATCGCACTCGTCCCAATTCTTTCCACGGTATTGATCCTGTTCGGTTTCATGGGATGGATGGGCATACCCCTGGATATAGCCACAACCCTTGTCGGAAGCATATCCATCGGTATTGGTATTGACTATTCCATCTACTTCATCAACAGTTTCTATCTCGCCAGGAAAGAGGGCTTTAATACCCCCGAAGCGCTGTCAAACACATTATCCATTGCAGGCAAATCAATCACCATCAATGTGCTGGCTGTAACCTGCGGGTTTCTTGTGCTGCTCCTGTCCA
>JAXDBV010000157.1:0-9776 GCA_034678415.1 Bacteroidales bacterium | reverse complement strand
CTTTCGTTATTTATTACCGATCCGTCGGGATGCTGGATGGAAGCGGATTTATGGATGAAAGCTATCTCATAAAGCTTAATGTTCCTTGGTGTGAAGCCAAGGATTTTCTTCAGCGTTGATGAGAGTTTTTTTTGAATATTTTTTTGTGAGGAAGGTCGGTTGAGAAAATCGATATTCAATGGTTACTGTATATATTTTTTAAAGATCACGGAGGCATTATGTCCTCCAAAGCCAAAGGTATTGCTAAGGGCGGCATTCACCGTTCTTTTCTGTGCATTGTAAAAGGTGAAGTTCAGCCTTGGGTCGAGTTCAGGGTCGTCCTGGAAGTGATTGATGGTGGGTGGCACGATATCGTTTTTTATTGCCAGGATGGATGCGATAGCTTCAATAGCGCCGGCAGCTCCCAGCAGATGGCCTGTCATCGATTTGGTTGAACTGATATTGAGTGCATAGGCATGTTCACCGAAGACCTTGATCACGGCTTTGGCTTCAGCAATATCGCCGAGGGGGGTAGCTGTGCCATGCACATTGATATAGTCGATCTCTTCCGGTTGCATACGGGCATCCTCGAGAGCGAACTTCATCACGAGGTATGCTCCCAGTCCCTCAGGGTGTGGTGCCGTGAGATGGTATGCATCGGCCGACATACCTCCGCCCACCATTTCAGCATAGATTTTTGCACCTCTTTTCTGCGCGTGTCCGAGTTCCTCGAGTATAATGGCTCCGGCTCCTTCTCCCATGACAAACCCGTCACGGGTAAGGTCAAACGGCCGGGAGGCAGTTTTGTATTCATCGTTTCTGGTGGAGATGGCTTGCATGGAGTTGAATCCTCCCACACCGGCGGCGTTGATGGATGCTTCCGATCCTCCGGCAATGATGAGGTTGGCCTTGCCCAGCCGTATATAGTTAAAGGCGTCGATCAGTGTAT
Source organism: Bacteroidales bacterium (assembly GCA_034678415.1). Classification (GTDB taxonomy): domain Bacteria; phylum Bacteroidota; class Bacteroidia; order Bacteroidales; family VadinHA17; genus JAXDBV01. The sequence goes on along the minus strand of JAXDBV010000157.1, from coordinate 8,848 downwards.
GGGTGGAGGTGGCACAGGCGGAGACGATGCCAAAATTCGGGCCGTGGAATCCATACTTCATGGATATATGTCCTGCGGCAATATCGGAGATCATTTTGGGAACAAAGAAAGGGCTGAAACGGGGCGTCCCGTCCCCGTTTGCAAACCCTTTAATTTCCTCCAGGAAAGTGTCGATTCCTCCGATTCCTGAGCCGAAAATAACCCCGGCGTAGTTGCGATCAATGTTCCCGGTATCGATCCTGGCATCCTTCATCGCCTGGTCGGCCGAATATAATGCATACAATGCATAGCGATCGATACGCCTGGCTTCTTTCCGGTCGAAATACTCGTCGGGGTTGAATCCTTTAACCTCACAGGCAAACTTGGTCTTGTGTTTGGACGCATCAAAACGTGTGATCAGGTTGGAACCGCTGACTCCGCCGATCAGACCTTTCCAATATTCATCCACTGTGTTTCCCAGCGGTGTAAGTGCTCCCAGACCTGTGACAACAACACGTTTCAGTTCCATAACGACCGGCTTATTTTACATGATCCTCGATGTACTTGATGGCCTCACCAACAGTACTGATGGATTCTGCCTGGTCATCGGGGATGCCAAGGTTAAACTCCTTCTCAAACTCCATGATCAACTCAACCGTGTCGAGTGAATCAGCCCCCAGATCATTGGTGAAACTGGCTTCAGGAGTGACTTCACTCTCTTCAACACTTAACTTCTCAACGATGATTTCTTTTACTCTTTTCGCAATGTCAGACATAGCTACAATTTTTAGTTAATACTAGTTATTTCTGTCTTCAGGAAGACGAAATTCGCAATAAAATCAAACAAAAATAAATTTTTTTGTCCATTTTGAACATCATCGGGCAAAAAATTCGGTTAATAGTGTAATTTTAAGGTATTTAATATTGCAAAATTGTTGAGAAGCGCCAGGTATAAAGAATACAGGATAGCAGTTTTTGCCTCAGGATCAGGGACGAATGCCCAAAACCTGATCGAATATTTCATGGATCATGACCGGATCGCCGTGAGGCTTGTGGTGTCGAACAAGTCGGATGCCTGTGTGCTGGAGCGTGCCAGGAGGCTTGGTGTGCCGGCGGTTGTGATTGACAGAACCTTGTTTTACCGGAGCGAACAGCTGATGGACATCCTTGTCTCCCATGGCATCAACTTTATTGTCCTGGCGGGATTTCTCTGGCTTGTTCCTGCCTATCTTCTCAGGGCATTTCCCCGGAAGATCGTGAATATTCATCCTGCGCTTCTGCCCAGCTATGGCGGCAAGGAGATGTACGGCCTCCGTGTTCATGAGGCGGTCATAGCGCATGGAGACAAGGAATCGGGGATCACGATTCATTACGTGAACGAAGAATACGACCGCGGCGATATCATCTTTCAGGCGCGGTGCCCTGTGCTGCCCGATGATACAGCAGACACACTGGCTTCAAGGGTTCATGAACTGGAATACAAGCATTTTCCGGAGGTGGTGGAACGAGTGATACTGGGAACCAGCGTGGCATGATCAGTTGGTGAGAGAAAGAAGCCCCACCATAATTTCTTTTTTCTTCATGAACCCAGCCATATTTTCCGGTTTGACGGGTTCAACGGGAGGTGACTCAACCCTGAGAGGATCAACGGGATGGCCGTTTTTGTAGAACCTGAAATCGAGGTGCGGACCGGTTGAGAGGCCTGTACTGCCCACATAACCGATGACCTGCCCTTGTTTTACATACGCTCCCGGCGCCACGCCGGCAGCAAAGTTTCTGAGGTGAAGGTACGCGGTGGAATAGACGCTGTTATGCTTGATGCTGACCATCCGTCCAGCCTGCCCTTCGAAGCTTGTCCGGGTAATTATCCCGTCACCAATGGCATACACAGGAGTTCCGATAGGTGCCGCATAGTCGATGCCATAATGCGGCCGCCGTATTTTCAGTATCGGATGGAGCCTGCTGCCCGAGAAACGCGAACTGATACGGGAGAAGCGCAGAGGTGCCTTCAGGAATGCCTTCCTCAGGCTGTTTCCTTCCTCGTCAAAAAAACTCTCCACACCGTCCTGGACAAACGGTATGGCATAAAACGACACACCCATATGCCGAAAATACGCCCCGAAGATCTTTGTGATCCCCGTGGATATGCTGTCGACAAAACTCTCCTCGTAAATCACATTGAACCGGTCGCCAGTCTGAAGGCCAAAGAAATCGATGCTCCAGGCAAAGATCTCCGACAGCTCAATGGCCATCATGGGATTGACATTGGTCTCCTTCATGGCATCCCAGAGGGAGGTGGAGATCACTCCCGTGCTGCTCCTAATCTCCGTCCTCATCGCTTTTGTTTTCCTGCTTACCTTCACACTGTCGTTGAAAGCGAAAATGTAATAATCGGAAGGAGAATGTTCATAGATAAAATACTTCAGGTTTTTTATGCTGTCGTGGGTACAGAATGCGGTATATCGGTTGCCTGAAATGATCTTTCGTATATCCATCACCTTGCGCGCTTCATTCACCGCTTCCTGCACGCGTTCAAACGGCAGGCCGTTGTGCACCAGCAGGTCGGACAGGAACTGGTTTGGTCTGATGCGTCCTTCGATGATCCGGAATGAATCGACAGGGATGTCATACCGGGTGACAATGTCGGCATACAGGCTGCTGTCCGAAGGGGGTATCAGGCTCGTTTCCTGTGCATTCTCCCTGCATCCTGCTGTTCCAAACAGCAATGCGGAAGACATGGAGGCAATAAGGGTGAGGTTTTTCAGGTCAAGCACGGTTATTTCAGGTGATTGATCCGAATCTTCAGTTCCACGGGTAGTCCTTCCTCCGGGCCAATGACAAAGGTATTAACGCGGTATCTCAGCACGATTTCATGTATACCCACCGGCATTTCCCGGTTGACAGTTAATGCGAATCCCGACACCTGGTTGCCGGGTACGGAAAAACGGTCAAAGGCATTGAACCATGCGCTGCTGTCAGTCCTTTCAAAATGCATCGGAACATCGCTGATATTTTCGACCTGAATCAGTGCCCTGCCGGTGCCACGTACCGTAACATTCGGATTTAAAATCCTCATGGAGTTATAGAACAGGGGTTCAAGAAGCTCCTTTTTGCCCAAGACAAGGTTTTTGTGCCATACGGCAGTTCTTCCCAAATCGAGGGCTTCGCGCACGGCTGATTCCGTTTTTTCACTGGCAAACACGAGTGTGATTGCCCGGTGGTCGCCGTTCCATGGATCATAATCCAGGTGAATGGGATTGTGTGCGTCGGAGTTGCCGATGATGGTGATATTTTTCTCGAGGCACCACCGGAAGGCGAGGGGGTAGTACGAGCGCTCGTTGACGATTTCCATCCCCTGTGCCAGGTTCTGTGAAAATATCTCAGTATGTTCATCGTACCAGACAGGGATCTCATCGGGCTGTCTCCAGCCGGGGTGGTTCCAGAAGACATAAGCTCCCTGGTTTTTCGCTTCCAGGAGAGCCTGTCGCCAGTCGTCCAGTTTGATCTTGCCGGCGTCCTGAATAAAGAGTGCATTGAGATGTCCGGGAGGCATGCTTCGGGTGATCTCCGTTCCCCTGATCAGGATTATCCCGGCCTCATCAGCATAGGGTTTTGCTATTTCAAAGGAGCGGTTGTGGTTAATGACGATATCATTCCTAAACGGCTGGTATTCAATATGATCAGTTATTGCTATCACATCCAGCCCGTCTTTCCAGGCTTCATCAATCCTAACCGTTGGCCATACTAAACCATCCGAAAATACGGTATGCATATGGAAGTCACATTTTAATGTGACGTATCCGGGGATGTCAGGGATGTTGATGTTCTTTCTGTAGGGTCCCTGGCTGCCGGCTGGCAGCAGAGTCGTCTGCAGGATGATCAATAATACGGGGACGTATTTTTTCATTCTATTCTATGATTATACCACTACATTGATAATTTTCCCTTTGACAATGATAAATTTAACCGGTGTTTTCCCGGCCAGCCATCTGCCGGATCGTTCATCGGCGAGGACAGTCTTGCGGATTTCCTCGTCACTCATATTCAGGGGCAGGGTAAGGTGGAACCGCAGTTTACCGTTGAAGGAAACGGGATACTCAAAGCTGTCGGTTACCAGGTATTTCTCATCAAATTCGGGGAAGGGGGCGTTGGCCACGGATGGTTGGTTTCCCATCATTTGCCACAGTTCTTCGCCCATGTGGGGTGCAAAGGGAGCGAGCACGCGGGTAAAGGCCAAGGCCGAAGCCCGGCTTATTTTTCCTTTCCTGATGCATGTATTGATGAAGATCATCATCTGTGAGATAGCCGTATTGAACCTGAGGTTTTCAATGTCGTTTGCTGCTTTTCTGATGAGGAAGTGCAGTTCCCTCAGCACTTCGGGGTCTTCATCACCGTCATGGATACTGGATGGTTCGGAGAGGAATTTAAATGTTCTGTTGAGGAAGTTGAATACTCCCCTTACGCCGTTTTCCGACCAGGGTTTCGTGGCATCGAGCGGGCCCATGAACATCTCGTACAGCCTCAGGGCGTCGGCTCCGTAGTTTTTCACCACCTCATCAGGATTTACCACGTTTTTCAGTGATTTAGACATTTTTGCCACGATCTGTCGGAGTTCCTCACCGGTTTTTTCATGGTAAAATTTTCCGTCTTTCTCGACCACCTGTGTTGAAGCCACCTTGGCTCCGGCGGGGGTTTCATAGGCATAGGCCAGTATCATTCCCTGGTTGAACAGCCGCATAAAGGGTTCATCGGTGCTCACGTGGCCGAGGTCGTACAGCACCTTATGCCAGAATCGGGCGTACAGCAGGTGCAGCACAGCATGTTCGGCTCCGCCGATATAGAGATCGACAGGCATCCAGTACCGTTCCTTTTCGGGTGAGACGAACATCTTGTCGTTGTGCGGATCGATATAGCGGAGGTAGTACCAGCATGATCCTGCCCACTGGGGCATGGTGTTGGTTTCGCGGCGTCCCTTTCTACCGTTCTTGTCGGTTACGGCGAGCCATGCATCGGCGTTGGCCAGGGGGGATTCCCCTTCTTCTCCCGGCTGGTAGTTTTCAATATCGGGCAGTACAAGGGGCAGGTCTTTTTCATCCAGGACGGTTATCTCCCCGTCGTCCCAGTGGATCACAGGAAATGGTTCCCCCCAGTATCGCTGACGGCTGAAGAGCCAGTCGCGGATTTTATAGTTTATGGTTCGTTTCCCCCGGTTATGTTTTTCGAGCCAGTGAATGGTTGTCTGTATACCCTCGTTCTTGTTCATCCCGTTAATGTTCAGGTCCAGGGCGGCATTGGAAGACCGTATATAGGTACCATCTTCTGCCCAGCAGGCGTCGCCCGAGAGCACGAGCTGGCGGGTGTTTGTATCGGCACCGGAGGGATCCATGATACATACGATGGGCAGGCCGAACTTACGGGCAAATTCAAAGTCGCGGGTGTCGTGGGCCGGCACAGCCATAATGGCACCGGTGCCGTAGCCCATCATCACATAGTCGGCCACCCATACAGGTATCTTTTCACCATTTACAGGATTGATAGCATAGCGACCGGTGAACACACCTGTTTTCTCTTTGGCGAGATCGGTGCGGTCGAGCTCCGATTTCAGTGAGGCAGATTTGATATATTCGTACGTTTCCTGACGGTATTGGTCCAGCACAATTTTCGTTACCAGCGGGTGTTCGGGTGACAGCACCATATAGGTAGCGCCGAAAAGGGTGTCAGGCCGGGTAGTGAATACCCGTATTGTTTCGGGCAGCCCGTTAACTGCAAAATCCACCTCGGCGCCTTCCGATTTACCGATCCAGTTGCGCTGCATGTCTTTCAGTCCCTCCGACCAGTCGAGCGTATCCAGTCCGCTGAGCAGGCGTTCGGCATAGAGGGGTATACGGAGCATCCACTGCTTGAGCAGTTTCCTTCCGACGGGATTGCCGCATTTCTCGTGTGTGCCGTCGTTGAGCACTTCCTCGTTGGAGCAGACAATACGGCACTGGCTGCAGTACCATACCTGGGCGTTCTCGTAATATGCCAGGCGATGGTTATCGGTATAATCACGGATCGCCTGTTTTCCTTTTTTTCTGATCTCGGCAGGTATTGGCAGCTCGTGTATAGGGCGGCCCTTCTGCTGTTTCTCGTCGAACCAGGTATTGAACATCTGGATAAAGATCCACTGGGTCCACTTGAAATAAGAAGGTTCAGAGGTGTTGATCTCCCGGTCCCAGTCATAAGCTAATCCCAGCGCCTTGATCTGGCGTCGGAAGGTATCGCAGTTTCTTGCCGTGGTGACGGAAGGGTGTGTGCCGGTTTGTATGGCGTACTGTTCAGCCGGCAGTCCGAAGGCGTCCCAGCCCATGGGGTGGAGCACGTTGAAGCCGCGCATCCTTTTATAACGGGCGATGATATCGGTGGCCGTGTACCCTTCGGGATGTCCCACGTGGAGACCGCTGCCCGAGGGGTAAGGGAACATGTCAAGCACATAGTATTTGGGACGCGAGGGGTCTTCGGTGACATGAAAGGTCTTGTTTACCTCCCAATATTCCTGCCATTTTTTTTCTATGATGCTGAACCTGTATTCCATACGTGTTGCCGGAAAAAGAAACAATTTGCGAAAATAGGAAAACTTTCAGAATTATTCAGGGAATAATTTTCAGGGGTATCAAAGGTCAAGGATATGATGGAAGATAGGATCAGGTTTCATTATTTTTATAATTTTGCAGAGGAATACCGGTCCCGTAGTTCAATTGGATAGAATATCAGATTCCGGTTCTGAGGGTTGGGGGTTCGAGTCCCTCCGGGATCACGGGGAAAAAGGCTGTTGAGGCAGACAGCCTTTTTTTATTGGTAATATTAAAAGGGAAGAGTGAAACAGGAGGGACGAGAAGTTTATCCCGCCAGCGGCGGGAAGTCCCTCCGGGATCACAAAACAGTACACTAATTTACTGTGGTTTTTCTTTTTAATTTCATTTATCTAGACCTTGGCCTATTTTATGACCTTTCTTAGTTTTTCTAATTCTGTTCTTTTTTGTATCGAAATGTAAAGATACTTTATGCAAAGTGTATGTATTTTGCTATAGTATATTTGATTTATGGCCAATTTTCACCCTGTATAAATTCACCCGTATAGGGCTAAGTAAAACGGAACACATACAATCCTGTTACGGATAATAGTAAAAAATACAATAAGGTACATTTCAACGGGACACAGTGTTAAAACTGAACATTGGAAAATAAAAGCATCTAGGGACAAAAAAACTGGGCACTTTCCAGAAATCCAAATTACAGTATAATCAACGAGACTATTGAAGGATATTTGCACAAAGCTGAGGAACACCTAAGAAATAGGAAAATCAAGACGTCAGAACAATTTAAACTAGCCCTGAGGGGGGATGGGTAAATAATATCTTAGATTATTTTGATAAGAAGCTCAAAGCCTGGGAGGTAACGAAGTCAATCGGTTGGGTCAAACACCAACAGTAAGCAATAAAGAAACTTGAGACTTTTCAAGGTTCCAGTGATTTATGTTTCCAGGATATTGATTACAGCTATTTAGAGTGATTTTATGGTTACTGGAAAAAACGGGGGAATGTTGATATTACTATTCATTAAAATATAAAATGCCGGGTATAATTTGTCACTTATAGTGGTCAATGCCTATGGAAGCCCTGTAAAATCAACATAAAGGATAGTCCGGAATGGATTCACACCCTGATAATATTATCCGGTTTGCAACACACCTTCGGTTACCACGTTCCTTGAGTGATTCGGATAACTGAAAAGGACTATCTGACCGTGAAAAGCTAATTTCTTCCTTGCTTACGATTGAATATTTCCGGTGTTGTGATGCAGAATGCAGATTACATTTCGATGACCGGTCTCTCCCCAAGCTGACAACTAATCTGAATAAATACCTTGAAAAGTTCTTATCCCTTGGGCTACTCATTTACCATTTCGAGGGTGCAGATATTTACTATACGATTACCCGGTTTAATGAATATGTACCTGTTGTATTCTTTAAGCAGTACCGGCTGTAATAATCCCTAAAATAATAGCTGGATAGCGGTTGAAAATATATCGATTCCTATAGAGGCAATAGCAAAAACAATGGAAATAACTATAGCTATAATAGCAATAATTTGGGCACGTTTAGATGATTGACGGGCTTGTTCTAACTCAACATATTCCATATACTTCATGTAACCTTCCGACATAATAATGCACAGACTGTCATCAACGCCAATGAAAAGTTCTTTCCAATTCTTATAAGGGTCATGTTTATCTTCAGCAAAATATGCACCGCGTGTCATAGTTTCATGAAAATAGTTTAAATAAAACCATCTGTGAAAGTATCCAAAATACTCACCTTCAATCTTATATTTCAAATCCCTTAAATGCTGTATCACCTTATTAAACGATACGCCTTCATTTAAGTGTATTACTCCATATCCCAACGCATCAATATAGATACCTTTTGAAGTGCTCATTTTTAAATAATATTAAATGCCAAAAGTATAGATAATATCAAGGAGAGTGCTGATAGTACTATTGCCAACCATGGAACGCATTTGTTCCTTTTAAGACTTTTTGTTGATTCGCTGAGATTTTCAAATTGTGCATCTAACACACGTATCTTTTTCTCGTGCTCTTGTAGTGAAACATTTTTTTGTTCTCTAATCAGCTGTAATTCTCTTTCATTTCCCCCCACTTTGGCGAAAATTTCACCTTTTGCAGTAACTGAATATTGCCCCGATGAGCTATATTTATTGGGTGGTTCAATGTAACCATCTTGCTCGATTTCTTCAAGGTAGGCCAGTATTTCAGCTCGGGTTATATCAGGAAAATTTTTCTCTATTTTTGTAAAATCGGAGCGTTTATT
>JAXDBV010000156.1:0-8127 GCA_034678415.1 Bacteroidales bacterium | reverse complement strand
GGTTGACAGGATCACGGGCTTATGCACGAAAGTACCTCGCGGATCCGCTGACGAAGGAGCACAAACCGGGTTATGACAGCTTCATGGTGTATTTTAATGCCGATCACCTCACCGGTAGGTTCAGGGGGATATATCTGCAAGGAAACGAGGAAGTAAGACCGGTGTTTGAAGAATGGTTAAAACCGTTTGAAGATATGGGGTGCTCCACCTTGTCCATACGAAACTTCTGGAACACAGACCATATCTCATTCGATGAGGTGAACCTTCCGGCTTTCACTTTCATACAGGATCAGGGGGAATTCGGCAGGGGTTTCAGCACCATAATGGATACCTATGAGCGACTCATTCTCAATGATCTGAAACATAATGCGGTGATCATGGCATCGCTGGCCTGGCAGGCATCGTGGAGAAAACAGCCTCTTCCCCGGAAACCGATAAGGTAACATTATACATGATGAGGACCGGTAATAATGTGAAATATTAACCAACTGTATTTGTATCATTTAAAATAACGAATATGAAACCCACATGTATTGCATGCACAAACACGTATCTATATAATTTTCAAACATGTGGGTTCCCCCGCTTGAGCGGGGCAGGCTATCAGACCATTTAAATTATAATTATATACTGATGAAAAGACGTGATTTTGTTTTTACTGCAGGTCTCGGTTCGATGTCATTCGCCATTCATCCGCACGCATTCTTACCCAAAGGAATATCCACGGCCGGTGACCTGAACAGGTTCCTGCGAACAATATACATTGTGAAAGAACCATCGCTCGATCATATTATAATTGGCAACCCGGAAACAAAGATAAGGAAGGTGGGCACTGCATGGATGCCGTATTTTGAAACCCTGAAACAAGCCGTGGCACAGGGAATAAATGTCATGGTTGTACACGAATCTACATTCTATGAATACTGGGAACCTGACCCGCTAACCGGCGGACAACTGCCCCCGGAAAAACAAAAAGCCCTGGAGATATTTTTTGCTCCCTATCTTGATATTTTAGAGAAGAAAAAAAAGTGGATAGAGGATAACGAACTGGTAATCATCCGGTGCCATGATGTACTGGATATTGTGAAGGACTTCGGTATTCCCTTTGCCCTGGGGCAAAAGCTGGGGTTCAGGAACGAAGATATAATCAGGTCAAAGAATTATTACAATGTATACCGGATAGAAGAAAACTCAGCCCTGAATATTGCCGGCATTATCGCCTCCGGGCTGAAGGATTTAAACCAACCCGGCGTGGCATTCTACGGTGATCCTGAAAGAAGAGTTTCGTCAGTAGGATTAGGCTCCGGATGTATTTGTGATCCGCGGGATTATTATGAACTGGAACCCGACCTTGTTATCGCCGTCGATGATACCATCCGTACATGGATCCATACAACATATGCTGAAGATTCCGGACATCCCCTTGTCGTTATAAACCACGGGACATCCGAAGAAAACGGGATGCGGCTGTTGAACCTGTTCCTTAAAAAAAATTTCCCGGAGATAGAATTTATCCATATGAACCAGGGCTGCGGCTATAGATGGGTTAGTGCATGATACGATGATGACATACAGTTCAGTATTGATGTTATGTTACCCCGGTTGCAATATCAGAAAGTAAAATGAAAAAAAGTCAATGCTCTACTATTTGCTCATTTGTACTGTTTCACTCCTGTTAACCGTCGTGAATACGACGTCTGCACAGGATTTGCCAACGACTGTAACCCTTATGGCACCCGCGGGTATCCTTGGAACCGTACTGGGAATAAAGGCTATCCCACAGAAATGGGCAGTGCTAAAAAACCTGCCGGTGGATAATATTTCTATCAGAAAATATATCCCGCGTCCATGAACTGGGATGATATCGTGAATAACAATCCTTTAACCTAAAAACATGAACATGAAAAACGTTGTATATAAAAGAAGCCGATATTCAAAACAGCAGAGAACTGATCTGCCTTTGATAAAATCACTTATAGTGGTGTTATTACTAACAGCAGGATTGATACAATCCTGCAATCATGAAAAGGGATATCTTCCCAAGGCAAAACAATTGGTGCCGCAGAAAGCTTTTGGTTTCAAGGTTGGTGAAGTAAAATTGCTGGACAGTCCGTTCAAGGAATCACAGGATGCCGAGGCAAAATACCTTTTGAGCCTGAACCTTGACCGGCTGTTGGCACCATTTCAAAATGAAAGTGGCATTAAAACGGAAGCTTCACCTTATCCCGGATGGGAAACAAATTTTCTTCCGGGAGTCGCATTATCATTTTACCTGTCGGGCACCTCGCGTTTATATGCCTTAACAGGGGAAGGTATATATCTAAAGAATATCCGTTATATCCTGGATCATCTGAGGAAATGTCAGCTAAATAATGGTGGATACCTTCTTGGGAGCAGGGATGGAAAGAAGGTTTTCAGTAAACTTGAAGAAGAAGGCTACTACCCTGAATTTGATAACTGGCTTAAAGGTCATGGCGAACCTTACTATGTCATGGAAAAGTTGTTTTCCGGTCTGATCGATGTTTACAGGATCTGCAATATTCCCCTGGCACTGACAATTGCCGGTGATCTGGCAGGTTGGCTTCAAAAGCACATGTCACAAATAAGTGATGAAGATCTCCAGAAAATAATGTTTACCGAATATGGGGGTTTGAACTGGGTGCTCTCCGATCTCTATGCTATTACGGGTGAAGCCGCGTATCTTGCCATGTCGGAACGCTGGCATGACAACGGGGTACTTGTACCATTAACCAGGGGGATAGATATACTTACCGGGATTCATGCAAATTCACAGTTTCCTAAAGTATCCGGACTGGCCTTCAGGTATCGGTACACGGCAGATACTTCAGAATGGAAGGGCGCTGTTTTTTTCTGGGAGAGTGTCGTCAACCACCGTTCTTACGTGACGGGAGGCAACAGTTCCAACGAGTTGTTCAGTCCGAAAGATTCACTGAGCCATACATTGAATCCCCATACAGAGGAAAACTGCAATGAATATAATATGCTCAAACTGACGTCGCTACTTTTTCAGATGGAGCCCAGGATCGAATTTGCAGATTACATGGAACGTACACTGTATAACCATATATTATCTGCCCAGAATACAAAGGACGGAAGTGTATGTTACTATTTGCCTCTTATGTCGGCTGTTCAGAAAACATATCAGTCCCTGTACGATGTTTTTTCCTGTTGTGTATGCAGCGCGATGGATAGCTACACGCGTCACAGTGAATATATTTATGCTCATTCAGATTCCGTTCTGTATCTCAACCTTTTTGTCGCTTCAATGCTAAACTGGCGAGAAAAAGGAATTTCTGTGAGGCAGGAGACCAGCTTCCCTTTTGAGGACCGTTCGGTGCTTACCTTCACATGTGAAAAAAAGACACGGTTATGCCTCAGGGTTCGCCATCCTTACTGGCTGTCTGAACCAATAAGTCTATGGATCAACGGGGAACAGCATCCCTTAATCCTCGCTGATGGATATTACAGTATCCATCGTACCTGGGAAACCGGAGATCGGGTGGAGATCCGCCTTCCCATGAATACCAGGATCGAACGTATGCCCGATGACAAAAACAAGATAGCCCTCTTTTATGGCCCTGTCCTGCTGGCGGGTGTATTTAGCGAGGAGACGGCAGTTGCACTTTCCGAAGCCAATTATGCCCCGGCAGTTATCCCGGGCGAGGTTCCTGTCTCCCAATGGTTACAAGCTGCCGATGAACCGATGTGCTTCCGGATGAATGTGCCTGCCTCAGTTGATATACATCTGAAACCCTTTTTTATGGTGAATGAAGAATATTATTCCGTGTATTGGGATATGTTAACCGAACAGGAGTGGAAACAAAGAATATCCCGTGATGAACAGAGGGCAGACAAACACAGACAACTGGAAAATAATACTGTTGATAGGGTTATTGTCAATGATGAAGCATCGGAAAGAGATCATATGCTGAGCGGTACCAGCGAAAAAGGGAAAGGGAACGATGGACTGTTGATGAATAAAGGATGGCGCAAGGCTTTACCTCCGGAGGGATTAAAATATCAAATGAAAGTGTTGCCAAATGAACCGGTTGCCCTGTACTGTAAATATATCGGTAAGCGAAGTGATGAACCATTGGACTACAAAATAAAAATCGACACTGTTTGTATTTTCAACAGGGTGAACCGTGAAGCCTCATTACAAAAGAAAATACCGTTTATCCCTGTTTATGAAGAAACCGTTCCCATACCTTTCAACCTGACAGAAGGGAAAAATATTGTCACGGTAACGTTTGAAGTCATAAACAAACCACTGATGCCCGGACTTATGGAACTGCGTGTTGTGAGAAGATCATCCGGTTTGTTGATGCCCCGTTGATCAGGTTCTTCCTTCCGTCATGGAAATCCGCAGACAGGACAACAGGATGTTTTTAGTAACATTTCGTATACGAAGGTTACTTTTCTGAACCGTATACCATCCGGAGGATAATAGTTCATGGCCTTCCGTTAATCGGAAATCCTTAAAACCTTGTCATTATATAAAATAGAATATAGCATTGTCTGACGGAAAATAATTTCAAGTACCATTGAAGGTCGGTATGGGAATATTATCCGGGGGCCTGGCAGGGAGGGTTCACTATGACGCAGGGTTTGAACAGGTTGCAATCATACCGCATAACATGCTAACACAATGAAAAGCAGAACTATTACACGTATGGGATACCACAGGATGTGGTATGATAGGACCAGCAGAAATGCAGGCAACATCACTTCTTTAATGGTAATATCAATCGTCTCATTGATATCACTCTGTAATAATGGATGTGGCCGGAAGGAAAACAACAACATTGCCCGGTCATCCGACGGATATATCTGGTTCAGCAACCCGGCTATCAGGCTGAGGTTTGACAATAATATGGTATACACTGTATATAATGATCAGGGTATATCCCTTAATGCTTCAACCCCGGTGGATGCATCGGATTTTGTTGAATGCAACGATACAGGAATTACTGAATTTACACTGAATTCCGACGGAATTAATTACTATAATATCACTACCGCGTTTGGAACGGGCAGAAGGCTCGTTCTGAAGGGAGAAGCGGGGAAGAACCATGGCATCAAGCTGGAAAAAACACTGACGGTTGAAATGTACGACAACTTCCCCGGCGTGGCGATAACCCGTGCTTCGTATAAGAATACAGGCAGCAGGACATTGACTGCAGGGAGGATACACAGTAACCGGTTTATCCTCGATGCTACCCTTTCGGAGACAGCAACGGATCCTTATTCCTTCTGGATGTTCCAGGGCCCGGCCCATGAATATGGCAAGGATTACATCTTTCCCCTGAAAGACTCATATTCACTGGATAACTATATGGGGTTGAAACACCACATGACGGATGAAAACGGCAATCGTATTGTCGGAGGTGGAGGGGTCCCGGTAATCGACCTGTGGACACCGTCGTATGGTTTCGGTCTTGCCGTTATCGAACCTGTGCCCAAACTGGTATATCTTCCCGTAAAGGTGCTGGGTGACAAAACGGTTGAAATAGGGGTGCGCGAAGATATACAAAGACGGCTGGAGCCGGGGGACTCCTGTCAGAGCCTTATAAGCGCAATCATGATCCATCACCTCGATTTCTTTGATTGCCTGGATACCTTTTCAAAGCTGATGAACATTCAGGGAGTGAAAATGCAGACTCCATCCGATGGTTCCTATGAACCAGTCTGGTGTAGCTGGGGATATCTCACGGATATTACCAGGGATCTTATCCTTCAAACATTACCGAAAGTGAAAGCCATGGATATCCCCTGGGTGGTTGTCGATGAAGACTGGTTCGGATTCTACGGCGACTGGCACGTACGTAAGGAACTCTGGCCCGGTGGTGACAAAGATATCATATCACTGGTTGATACCCTTCACAGTATGGGATTCAAGGCAACATTATGGTGGGTTCCTACCGATGCCCAGGGAGATGTCAGGGTATTGAAAAGAAAAACAAAAAATCAAAATCCGGGCTCTTCTGAAGTAGTGAAAAAGCATCCCGGGTGGCTAATCATGGACAAGGACGGCAGTTACCCGATGTCAGACCGACAGAATTACTACCTGTGCCCCGATGTGCCGGAAGTGCAGCAATATATCCGTGAACTTACCGTGAGGTTTATTAAAGAATGGGGTTTTGACGGTTTCAAGTATGATGCTGTGCGCACGGTGCCTCCTTGTTATAACCCGGAGCATCATCATCGTCGCCCGGAAGAGTCGCATGAGAACCTTCCTCTTTTGTACAAGATTATGTATGAAACCACAAAATCCATCAAACCAAACTCAGTTATTCTAAACTGTAACTGCGGCACAACGCAGGATTTTTTTCAGGCAGCCTGGATTGATCAGCCTGTCACGGCTGACCCGGGAACGGCCTGGTTGGTGAGGAGCCGTACCAAGATGCTCAAGGCCCTGATGGGCCCCAGCGCAGCCGTGTTTTCTGACCACGTGGAAGGATTTGGTGGATGCCAGGGTTTCGATTCCCCCTTCGGTACAGGCGCCGTCATCGGAACACGCTTCACATGGCCGGGATCAACCATTACCTTCCTCGGTGATACCATAAATTACGACCAGTTAACAACGGAGAAGGAACCACCATATAAGAAGTGGTTCTCATTATACAACAAAAAGATGCTGAGCAAAGGTGACTACCTGAACCTCTACGATATCGCGTATGATAAACCCGAAACGCATGTCATACGGAAAGGAGATACCCTGTTTTATGCCTTCTTCGCAGACTCATGGATGGGGGAAATTATACTCCGTGGGCTGGAAAACAAAAAATATTCGGTATACGACTATGTCAATGATGTGGCTATGGGAACCGTGAAAGGACCTGTAGGCAAAATTGCCCCTGTTTTCAATACCTCTTTGCTGATACAATGCAGCCCGGTGAAAAAATGATAAATGAGATGCCTCTGTCTTTCAATGCAATTTATCGGATGTCCTTGCGATGATATCAACTTTAATATCCGTACCCGACACCCCGGTAAAAAGTTAATAAATATATGGATATCAAAGAATTATATAAGTGGTGCAAAATTTTGCCCGGGAAGCTTGAAGGTCATCCTGACCTGAAAATCCCTTTCAGGATGGTCAGGGATTCCCAGGAGATGGGCGAGCTGATGGCCAGGGAATTTGTTGATGAGATCAAGGCTGTCTGCAGGGAAAATGGTTCCATACGGGTGATCGTACCATGCGGACCCAAATGCTGGTATCCGGTGTTTGCCAGGATTGTAAATACTGAGAAAGTGTCGTTGCGCAATATGACTGTTTTTCATATGGATGAATGCCTGAACTGGGAAGGAAAACTTCTGCCGGCAAATCATCCGTATAATTTCCGGGCTTTCATGGAACGTCATTTTTACGGGGATATACATCCAGGGTTGCAGGTACCGCCGGCCCAGCGTTATTTTCCCTCCCTCCCGGTCATAGACACCATCCGGCAACGAATCAGTGAGGCGCCTGTCGATTTGCTGCTGGGTGGATGGGGCCAGGACGGTCATGTTGCCTATAACCAGGCACGCAGGCATCCTTACAGCAACTTGTCACTGGAGCAGCTGAGGAACTCGGAGATAAGGATACAGGACAATAACCCCGATACTCTCATAGCTCTTGGTCACAGGACGTTCGGGGGAGCCTATCAATTCGTTCCCCCCATGTCGGTCACCCTCGGGATGAAAGAGTGCCTTTCGGCAAGGAAAATCCGGCTTTTCAGTGATACCGGTGCCTGGAAACAAACGGCACTCCGGGTGGCACTCTTCTCGCCGGAGACGGTGGAATACCCGATAACACTCCTGCAACACCATCCCGATGCCCTGATTACAGCGACCCGCGAGACAGCTTCACACCCCATTGCCGACAATCCTGACTGGGAATTTGAAGGAATACATATATGATCTCCCTGAAATCCACCGCAACCAACGGCTTCCTTTACGACCATGTCGTGGGAACGGGAGGCATCGGTTCAGGTATGTTCTTTATCCTGGAGGGTAATCACAACCTGGGCCGTAACGAAAGCCGTATGGCAACCCTTCTTCCCAGCATTGATTTCTGCAAACTGCATATTATCATGCATTACATGGCTGTTTTTCTCGGAGCAA
>JAXDBV010000155.1:0-4388 GCA_034678415.1 Bacteroidales bacterium | reverse complement strand
CCTGGGAGTGCTAATGGCACTGGAGGAATATGGAATAATTCCGGATGTTATCTCTGCGGTAAGTGCAGGAGCCATTGTCGGTGTGTTTTATGCCGACGGGTATTGCCCCGGTGAGATATTCGACATGTTCGTGGAGAAAAAGCTATTCCAGCTTATACGGCTGAATGTCAACAGGAAAGGATTCCTCAAACCTTCAGGTATTGAGGAATTAATGAATACTTTCCTCCGTGCAAAAACATTCCCTGACCTTAAAATACCCTTATATATCACAGCGTCGGACATGAACCGCGGGAAGCCTGTGTATTTTCACGACGGCGACCTGAGAAAATGTATCCTGGCCTCTTCGGCTATACCGATCCTGTTCCAGCCCGTGATGATCAATAACACTATGTTCCTTGACGGCGGATTACTGGATAATCTTCCCGTACACCCTGTTCTCGGAAGGTGCAGGCTGATTATTGGTGTGAGCGTTAATCCCAATTTCGAGGATTACAGTCTGAACCGTTACCTGAAACTGATGGAACGCACGTTTTATCTCAGCCTGGTATCCAAGATCAATGAACACAGCAGGTATTGCGATATATTCATAGAACCCGAAGAGATGAAGAAGTTCGGCCTGTTTGAGATAAAAAAAGCCCGGGAGATGGTAGATGCGGGATACAAGGAAGCTCGTCAGATCCTAAAGAAATATACCGGACTGCTCGCGTCCGTTAAGAACGGATAATCATTGCTCCGCCGTGTTTATTTACGTAATTAATTATTGAATTAATTTAATAATTAATTACGTAATTTAACCGTGGTTCCTAGTATTGACAAGGATTCAAAACACTGCCTCCGCTATTTTCCGGATATTTTCAGATTTGCCGACGGTATAATAGTGCAGCACAGGAACACCTGCGCGGATCAGCTCCCTGCTTTGAGCAACAGTCCATTCTATCCCAACCTGTTGAACGGCGTCATTATCCTTGCATTTCAGTACCTCCCTGACCAGCTCTTCGGGCAGGTCGATACCAAAGGTTTTTGGCAGGTAATTCAGATGGTTCCTGTTTGATACAGGCTTCAGTCCGGGAATGATGGGCACTTCTATGCCTTCCCTCCTGCAGCGCTCAACAAAGCTGAAATAGCTTGAATTATCAAAGAACATCTGTGTAACAATGAACTCAGCGCCGGCTTCAATCTTCTGTTTCAGGAAATATATATCCGAATCCATGTTCGGGGCTTCAGGGTGTTTTTCCGGATACCCGGCAACGCCCACGGAAAAGTTAGTGGGAAAAGCATTTACAAGATCCTTATCAACGTACCGGCCCCTGTTCATGTCCATGATTTGTTTCACCAGGTCGAGGGCATGGGCATGCCCTCCTTCCTCGGGTACAAATACCTTGCTTCCTTTCTGAGGATCGCCCCTCACAGCCAGCACGTTATTGATTCCGAGGAAATGCAGGTCGATGAGGGCATCTTCCGTTTCTTCCCTGGTAAATGATCCGCAGATGAGGTGTGGCACCACGATCACCTTATACTTCACCATAATGGCCACAGAGATGGCGACAGTGCCCGGCCGTTTCCGCATGAGCTTCCTTTCAACAAGATTGTTGCTTACGGTTTTATACACCACCTCCTTCCTGTGATAGGTCACATTAACATAGGGAGGATTGAATTCCATCAGTGGATCGAGGGCCCTGTATATGGTATCAATGGTCTCCCCTTTCAGGGGCGGCAAGATCTCGAAAGATATCAATGTCTTACCGGATGTTCTCAGTATTTCCGCAATTTTGACATTCATTTACTCTTCACTTATAATTCAGAATATGATTCAGCCAGCGTTCAGTCACAGCCAGCGGTTCATTTTTTCGCCCGGCATAGTCTTTCACCTGGTCGGCCGATATTTTACCCACTTCAATATAGGATGACAGGGGGTGAGAGAAAACGAGGCAGCAGACCGATGCAGCCGGCAGCATGGAATACCTGTCGGTTAGGCGTATGCCTGTATGTTTCTCAATATCAAAAACATCGAACAGCTTCTTCTTCTCCGAATGATCGGGACAGGCCGGGTAGCCATATGCAGGACGCACTCCCCGGTACTTTACCTGGAACAGTTCTTCCGGCGACAGGTTCTCTTCCGGCGCATACCCCCAGAACTCTTTCCTTATCCTTTCATGAAGCCGTTCGGTAAGGGCCTCAGCCAGCCTGTCTGTTAACGCTTTGATCATGATAACCGAATAGTCATCATGCTCTTTCTCAAACCTTTCAAGGTATTCTTCCAGCCCTATACCAGCGGTAGCTGCCAGTATGCCTAAATAATCCTTCTTCCCTGATTCAACCGGTGCGATAAAATCGCTGAGGCATTGATGGTAGCCAGACGGGGTTTTTTCTGTCTGTTGCCGGAGGTGGTTTAGAACCAGTCTCACTTTGTCACGGGCTTCATCGTTATAGATGATGATATCATCGCCCGTTGCGTTGGCCGGCAGAATACTGATCACTGCGTGAGCCCTCACCCCTTTCTCCCGGATCATCCTGTCAAGGTACTTACGGGCGTCATCGTACAGCCTGCGTGCCTGGTCGCCTTTTTCCGGATGGCTGAGGATCCCCGGGAAACGGCCTTTCAGCTCCCACACATGGAAAAAGAATGTCCAGTCGATATACCTGTCCAGTTCTGCCAGATCATAATCATTAAAGACCCGTGTACCTGTTATGGCGGGCACAGGCGGATCATATTTATCCCAGTCAAAAGGCAGTTTATTGGCCCTTGCTTCAGCAATGGGAATGTATTTCCTTGACAATCCGGCATGCATTTCCCTCAGTTCTTCATACTTCCTGTTCGTTTCCCCGAGAAAGGCCTCCCTGTTCTTTCCTGACAGGAGCTGGCTGGTCACGGTGACGCTTCTGGATGCATCTTTCACGTGCACCACTCCGTGCGGATATTCAGGCTGTATCTTTACGGCCGTATGCATGATGGACGTGGTGGCCCCGCCGATCAGTAACGGGATCGCCAGTCCCTCCCTTCTCATCCCCCGGGCCACGTGCACCATCTCTTCCAGGGAGGGGGTGATCAACCCGCTCAGGCCGATGATGTCGGCCTTTTCTTTTTTTGCCGTTTCAATGATCTTTTCGGCAGGCGTCATCACTCCCAGGTCAATCACCCTGTAGTGATTACATCCCAGGACGATGCCGACGATATTTTTACCGATATCGTGCACATCACCCCGCACAGTGGCAAGAACAATGGTCCCGGCATTGACCGGTGTTAGACCTTTTTCTTTTTCCTTCTCGATATAGGGCTGGAGGAATGCCACAGCCTTTTTCATTACCCGTGCACTCTTTATCACCTGTGGAAGGAACAGTTTGCCGGAAGCGAACAGATCACCCACCCTGTCCATCCCTTCCATCATCGGTCCCTCGATGATCTCCAGTGCGGTGTTGTATATCTTCAGGGCTTCTTCCATATCCTTCTCAACATAATCGGCCACACCCGTTACGAGCGAATGGATGATCCTTTCGGGGAGAGGGGCGCTTCTCCAGCCGGGGGTTTCGCTTTCTGTCCTTTTCACCTGTCCAACGCTCCGTGCATATTCGACCAGCCGTTCGGTGGCATCGGGCCGGCGGTTAAAGATCAGATCTTCAACACGACTGAGCAGTTCACCGTCTATCTGGTCGTAAACGGGCAACGCACCGGCATTGACAATGGCCATATCGAGCCCGGCACGAATGGCATGAAACAGAAAAGCCGAATGGATGGCTTCCCTGATCACGTTGTTGCCCCTGAAGGCGAATGAGAGATTGCTGACGCCTCCGCTAACCCTGGCATAGGGAAGGTTTTCCTTAATCCATGTGACAGAGCGGATAAAGTCAACCGCATAATTGTTGTGTTCTTCTATACCGGTACCAATGGTTAATATATTAGGATCGAAGATGATATCTTCGGGAGGGAATTTCAGTTTTTCTGTCAGCAGGGTATAAGCCCGCCTGCAGATCTCTTTTTTTCTTTCAAAGGAGGATGCCTGTCCTTCCTCATCAAAAGCCATGACCACCAACGCTGCCCCGTAGTCCCTGATTTTTGCTGCCCGCTCAAGGAATAAATCTTCTCCTTCCTTGAGGCTGATTGAATTCACGATACCTTTCCCCTGCAGACATTTGAGTCCGGCCTCTATCACGGTCCATTTCGATGAGTCGATCATTACCGGTACCCTGGCGATGAAGGGATCGGAGGCCATCATGTTGAGGAATTCCGTCATGGCCTTTTCGGCATCCAGGAGTGCATCATCCATGTTGACATCGATCACCTGTGCACCGTTTTCAATCTGCTGCCGGGCAATGGTAAGGGCTTCTTCATACCGTTTCTCACGGATCAGTTCCGCAAATTTCCTCGATCCGGCAACATTGGTTCGTTCACC
>JAXDBV010000154.1:0-8709 GCA_034678415.1 Bacteroidales bacterium | reverse complement strand
ACAAGGCGCGTGACGAAGCCTATCTCAGGGAACTGCTTAACCGCTGTGATGGCGAAGGGGTGAAAAGTCTGCTGATCATGCGCGACCAGGAAGGTCTGCTGGGTGACCCGGATGAGGCACAACGTATGAAGGCTGTCGAAAACCATTACAAATGGATCGAGGCGGCTTCATTCCTCGGTTGTCATTCCATCCGTGTGAATGCTGGAAGCCAGGGCACCTGGGATGAACAGATGAAACTCGCGGCTGACGGGCTCAGGAAGCTTTGTGAGTATGGCGATAAATACGGCATCAATGTCATAGTGGAAAATCATGGCGGATTATCAAGCAACGGACAGTGGCTCACCGGAGTGATAACCATGGTTGATCATTCACGATGTGGTACCCTTCCTGATTTTGGCAACTTCACGGTCAGCGAAACAGAAGAATACGACCGGTACAAGGGAGTCGTTGAGCTTATGCCCTATGCAAAAGGTGTGAGCGCTAAGGCACACGACTTTGATGAGCAAGGCAATGAGACATTGACCGATTACCACAGGATGCTTACCATCGTCAGGGACGCTGGTTATCGTGGTTATATCGGCATTGAATATGAAGGATCGCGACTGAGTGAAACCGAGGGTATCATCGCAACGAAAGCACTGCTGGAGAAAACAGGGAAAGAACTAACCTGACAAACCCGGGGCCTGTTCATACGGCGCCCATGTAGCCACATCAGAACCGGCCGCTATGCCCGGGATAGAGCTGTGCTACCGGATCGCTCTGGACATATTCCTTGGTGACGATATTCATCATCGTCAGCCGTCCGTGGTATCCTGCACCCGTGTCCATTAGCCAGCACTCGCAGAAAGACAGGGGCACACCGGAGTTAAAGTTCAGGGTGGGGGTATGCCCCAGGTATACTTCCCTGTACCGCGTGATCGATATTTTCTTTGTCTTATCGTGCAGCGCACAGGCTTTCTCCACCAGCGAACGGTCCCATATTAGTGTGTCGGCATCCTGTTCATGTAATAGCCTTGTCGGATCAATCCCTCCGTGAACGAACAGCCGGTCAGCCAAAAGATAATAAAGCCTGGCTGAAGTGAAGAACTTCCGGTGGTTATCGGGCATTTGCCCGCGATAGGAGTCTATGGTGTCTTGTCCTCCCTGCATGAGCCATACCATGGGCATGCTGCCTTTCAGGGCCCAGGTGAGCGCCCACTGATCATGGTTCCCTAGGATATACACCAGGTTTTTGACCTTCATCAGTTCATCCACTGCCTGGTACACCTGTGGCCATCCGTCACAGACATCCCCCAGGCTGATCAGCACATCCCTGTCATAGTCAAAGGATGAGCGTTCAAAACATTGGATCAATGCTTTCCATGCACCATGTATATCACCGATGACAAATGTCTGTTCCACACTTCGCTATACCTTTTGACTCATCTTCCTGACCTCGTCAATAAAACCCTTCATCCTTTCGTAATGGCTTCCCTGCCAGTACACTTTACCACATTCAATACATTCGAAGAATTCCTTGTAGTAACGGCGGGTTTTCGGTTTGAGTTTCTTTTCCACCTCTGCCTTGTCGATCCTGCGTATCCTACCATTGCATGCCACGCAGCGCCTGAACTCCCTGATATCTCCTGCCAGGTCAAATTTCGTGATCACCTCCTTCAACTGGTTGACGGGATTCTGTGAACGTATCCAGTAACCGTGTGTCAGATCACGATGCTTCAGTATGCCGATATCCCGTGTCAGCACAATTCTTTTTTCCTCGATCCCCCTTCGCACAATCTCGTGATCATCATAATCCTTCTCGTACACTGTGTCGAATCCCAGCATGCGCAGGTACTTGGCCAGCTTGCCAAGATGAACGTCAAGGATGAAAGCCGTGACACGCAGCCCCCCGGGCCTGAGAGCAGTGGTACCCGATATGTTCAGCTGCTCGAACACCGGATACACCGATACCTGGTCACCATCCCGGAGCGAATACCTGAAAGCCACCGACTGACCGTTGACAAGGATCATATCAACCTCGGTATGGGGAATACCCATCGCTTCGATGGCATCCTTTACCGATGGATTTCCCTCAAAGGAATAGTAGATATTTCTTTTTTGCCTGGCTTGAGGGAGGAAATCATTCAACTCTGCATAGAAACGAAAACTGGCTTTTTTGGGCATGACGTAATTCTCTTAGTGATGGTAATTTGTGTTAAAAAGTAAATGTAATGGCTTGTTGATTTATATACTCGGAATGCAAATTACGAAAAAAAACATTGACGACATGGCTCCATGCTTTTCTTAAGGCAAATTTTCCAGGGGTGTTGAAAGAAGTGCCGCAGGGTTTACACCCGGCTTTTTGCCGGTCCCGGCTGTACAACGGGGGTGTGCGGTTACCGGCCCTGGTCCGGGTTGCCCCTCAGTCCGATGGTATCGGCCACCTCTCTCATCCCCATAATGGTATCGGTGATCAGTTCATCGAGGCTGACGCCCAGCATGGCCGCACCTTTTTCTATCACCGTCCGGTCAACACCGGCGGCAAAACGTTTGTCCGTCCATTTCTTCTTCACCGAACGAGCTTCCATATCCATCACGCTTCTCGACGGCCTGACCAGTGCGGAGGTGACGACCAGCCCCGTCAGCTCATCAACGGCAAATAATACCTTTTCCATGAGGCACGATGGCTCTGCATCGGAACGGATGCCCCAGGCATGGCTGAGAACCCCGTGGATATATTCCCCGGGCCAGCCTTCTTCCTGCATAATCTTCTCCGTCATCACACAATGCTGGTCAGGAAATTTTTCATAATCCAGGTCATGCAGCAGGCCGATGATCCCCCATTTTTCAGGATCCTCACCGTATTTACTGGCCATATAACGCATTACCCCTTCCACTGCCAGGGCATGTTTGATAAGGCTCTCGGTCTGGTTGTACCGGGAGAACAATTCCCAGGCTTCCTGCCGGGTGGGTGGATTGGATATCATATCAGTGATGATTTTATTTTTTATGAATTCCTGTTGTTTTGATGTCCATTGATGTGTTTGCTCTCTAAATATCGATGGCCATGTTCACAGCTGCCTCGGCATGGATGGCAGTGGTGTTGAACAGGGGTACCGGGGTGTCTTCCTGGCATACTATCAGGGGTATCTCCGTACATCCCAGGATCACGCCTTCCGCACCCTGTTCCGATAGTTTCCCGATCACTTTCAGGAATTTCTTCCTTGACGCTTCGCCGGCACTGCCCGTGGCAAGCTCGTGATAAATGATATGATGGATCATATCCCTGTCATCTTTTTCAGGTATGAGGGTATCAATATCGAAATATTCTTTCAGTCGTGACCTGTAGAAATCTTCTTCCATGGTAAATCGTGTGCCAATCAGTCCCAGCTTCTTCATCCCGCGTTCCCTGATCTTCTGTGCCATGGCATCGGCGATGTGGAGGATAGGGATACCGATCTCCTGTTCCATGGCTGGAACGATCTTGTGCAGGGTGTTGGCACACAGTACGATGAAATCGGCTCCTGCCTTTTCCAGCTTATGTCCTGCCCAAACCATCATCCTTTCAATCTCGTTCCACTCATTTTTCGCTGAATGGCTTGCAATAGGAGCAAAATTGAACGAATACATAAAAATCATTGCCGAGTAGTGTTCACCCAGCCTCTGCCTTACGCCTTCGTTGATGATGCGATAGTACTCCACTGTTGATTCCCAGCTCGTTCCCCCGATCAGACCTATAGTTTTCATATCACTGATGTGTAAATTCCGATGCTCCCGGCTTGATTTTCAATGTTTCGGGTACATACCATCGGAGTTAAATTATTGAATTAATTCCTGAATAAATTATGTAAATACCTCTCATTTAATTATGTAAATCATCGTGTTCTGCTTCGGGCATTTTCTTCAGCATGTAAAGGGTTTGCCTTGCGTTCTGTTGCATTTCAATAATGCCGAGAATGATGAAGTTGGCCAGGATGTTTTCTGCTTCCCGGCGCGTGATGGAAGCCATACGGTAGAACTGCCCGAAGGTGACACATCCGTTTTTCTTCAGGTGCAGCAACAGCGTTTTCTCGGCGGCGGTGTAACGGATATGGATACCTTTTTTCCTATTTTCCTTCTGCCAGACCAACAGCAGCACCCCGTTGGCCAGCAGGTTCTCATCTTTCACCCTCACATAAGCAATCCACCGTTTATTCTCATCCATGGCATAACAGGGTTTCTTTTCCATGGGGGGAACCGTAATCTCAAGTACGGCTTTTTCGTTGATCTCCCATCTCCGGGTGGTGAACTGCACCTCCGGTTTGCAGTAGAGCTGAGCGGCTGCCTCCACCATATAATATTCCTCATCCGATTCCACACCGGTGATATTCCCGTTGTCTTTCACACCGATGAGCAGTTTGCCCCCATCAGTATTGGAAAAGGCAGAGAGGGTACGGGCAATCTTCCTCGAATCGGTAATAGCGTACTTGAAATCAAGACACTGATGTTCCCCCTGCTTAATCAGGTTCTGTACATGCTGGCTCACGGGTGATGCAATATATCTGCTTCACGGCAAGGAGACAACACCTTATTGCCTGATCACACTGACAACCATCTGCCGCTCCGCACTCCTGATCTCAAGGAAATATATCCCCGGATCAAGATGTCCAAGATACAAAGTGTGATGGTTATTTCCATACACTGTCCGCAGGGTTTTTTCAGCTTTTTTTACACCACCTGCAGAATAAACAAAGACAGAGCATTCCTGTTCCCCCCCGGAAATGAAGTCAAGATGGATGAAATCCCTGCAGGGATTGGGATACAGGCGCAGGGAGGATATCTCTTCCGAACGGTCAACAGCATCAGGATTTGTATTGGTGAACGTAGCGGTCAGGGTATCATTGGAATGGGATATATCCCCGGGGATACTTACATAAACCTTTAATTCATAAGTGATTGCCTCAAGCATGTTGGCCGGAGTGGTGAATACATACCCGATCGTCTGGCCGGGAAGTATGTTACCCCAGACGGTTTCCTCAATGGGGAGTCCGTCATTTATAATATATCCCATGGTAAAATTTGAAATACAGGTATTTCCCAGGTTGTGGAGCATCGCCTTCACCGTTTCATACATCCCCAGGCTCGAGTCATCTTGCGGTTTTTCCAGGTGTGTGACCGACAGGTCGTTCAATTCAGGCCGGCTCACCAGCACGGTGGCTGTGTCATCGGTGAAAACCTGGTCTCCCGGAAGGAAGGTGAATGCCCTGATGAGGTAATCTCCGTTTACGGAGAGGTCGGCGGTGGCAGCAAAGGTATATCCCATGGTGGTTCCCGGTGCGACCTTGCCGGGGATAAATTCCCTGACGGGTTGTCCGTCATTGATCAAGTATCCCACGGGTATGTTTTCGATGGTATCGGAGCTGCAATTCATGACAGTGATATTCACGGGTTCGGATACGGTGAGGAACGGGCTGGAAACAGGAGTGTTTATTGCTGTCACGCTCACAGACAGGGGGCACATGACAAAGCAAGGGAAGATAACGAGATCGATCATAGCCATGTCTGAGCCACCGGTCATGTTCCCGTCCTTTGAATAGGTCCACCGCAGGGTGTGGCAGCCCGCAGTGAGCGGCTGGGTGACATGTATCCATCCTGTCTCGCCCGACCATGAACCGGACTCCTTGTTGTCCACATAAAACCGCAGGAAATCATAGTTTTTTTCAGAAGAGACCATGGCATTGAAAGATAACGGGCCTTCCTTACTAACCTCGATCCGGATGGCGAGCGACGACGATTGACGGTGGCCGACAGGAGCTGAGCGCAGGGAATATCTTCCTTCATAAACATCAGTCTCAGTAATACACCATGGAAATTGCGGATCGTTCAGCCAATGGAATTGCATACTGTCGCCCGTTTCGAAATCTTCATAGAGGCATCCCAGGGGTAAGGTGAAGATCTTTTCATCCTTGCTGGGGGATATCCCCGTCTGAATGACCATGGGTATAAGCATGCATTCTTCAGGTATTGAATCGACGGAGATGGCAAATACCATTTCGGAGGTGTCGCCGGGACTGATATTATTCACCGTGAAGGCGGAATCGATGAGTCCGATATATTGTTTGAAGACAGTATCAATACTGATGGAACAGGGGACGAGGGTCCCTTGCTGGTGGCCCGTATTGATCAGCTCAGCCTTGATTTGGATTGTTTCACCCCTGTCGGGCCTGCCGTTCCCGTTTCCTGTGACACTGTCTTCCATCCCGCAACGGCCAAGGATATATCTGGGGGCTTCCACGGTAAGAATGGTATAGTACCTCCATGATCCACGTGTGCTGTCGGTCAGGGTGATGATCGCCCCGGTTTTCAGCCCGTCGCCGGCCAGGCCGCTGACGGTGAGACTGAAAGAACAGGTAAGGGTTGTGTCGGTCAGGCCGACGGGATCTGTGAAAACGAACGTGCCGCCGGTAATATGAAAGGAGGTGTCGGCCCCGGTGATCATCGCAGTTACCTTGCTGCTGGAGGTAATGCCCGGATTCCTGAGGGTGATAAACAGGGTGACCTCTTCCCCCGGATTGAGAATGCCGTTATTGTTCCCGGCTTTGTCGGAGATGCTGTCGCTGGTCGTCATCCGGTACACCGTGGACGGCAGAAAAAGATCATCGATCCAGCCATGATCATAACCCTGGGAGGTGTTATTGTCCTTCTGATATTTCCACATGAGGGAATGCAACCCCCTGTCCACAGCGAACCGTTCATTTACCCATCCCGATTCACCCGACCATTTTGCCTTCTCAATACCGTCAAAATAAAACTTCAGGAAGTCCCAGTTTTTTTCCGATGACACTTTCCTGTAAAACGACAAGGTGTCGTCTTTTTCAACATACACATCCATGCTGATTTGAGCAGACTCAGCGTGGGTTATCACGGGCGACTCCAGGGCAAAGGATCCCTCATGGTGCTGGCTGCTCGTGATGATCCATGGATGGGTCTGGTCGTTTTTCCATGGCAGGTCGGAATAATCGCCTGATTCGAAGTCCTCATAGGGAACGCCTACCGTTCTTTGCCAGGTTTGATGGCTGTGCACCTGCCCTGCGGACAGCCCGGCGATGATATCGATCAGCAATCCCGGGCGGGCTGCAGTGTCAATGCTGGCAGAGAAGACCGTCTCGGCAACGGTCATCGGCCCCATTAAGGGTATGGTTTCGGAAGAGCTGATCCATTTGATCACCGGAGAGGAAGAGGAGAGGGTGAGGGTGACGGATGAGGCGTCGCTGTGACCGGTGTTGGATGTCTTCACGACGAACTGCACCTGTTCACCGGCATCCAGCCGACAGTTATAATTCCCGTCGAGGGTGTCGTTGATGCGTATCGATTCGATGGTCAGCACAGGTGAGTTCACGGTTATTTCAGGATAGACATACCAGTTATTATCACTGGTATCGCTCAGTTCAACCGTCATCCTGATGATGTGCCGGTCGGGTGTGGTATCGGCGACCGACAGCGTGAAGGCGGGGCTGAGGGTTATCGATCCCATACTTGGCACCGTTCCAGCTTCTTCGGTATCATCACTGATGCTGATGTAAGGATCGGTGCAATGCAGTGTTGCGGTAACCGGCGAAGCATCGCTTCTGCCCAGGTTGGTGAGGGTGAAGCCCAATCCGATCTCTTCACCTCTATCCGCCAGGCCATTGTTGTTGCCACCGGTATCGCTGATAGTCAGAGGACTGCATGTGATGTATGGTCCTGTAACATGTTCCATGATGATCCCGGCGATGAAAGGTCTGTGATTTTTTCCTGTCAGCACCAGTTCAAGGGTATCGGCCTCGAGGGAATGGGGCAGGTGGAGGGTGATGGTTCCGTCCTGTCCTGTAAAGCCGGCATCGAGCAAGGTACCGCTGTCGCTGAGGGCTGCATAAGCATAAGGTATGGATGTAACGTTGATGTACTCCGTGCCGGGGGGTATGGTGTCGGGAAACTGAACGTTCATTTCACCGGGAATACCGTAATAGATCATCAGCGAAGGGTCACCCATGAGGTGGTATATCTCCCAGTAATATTTGGCTCGTGACAGGCTGCCTTCCGTCACCGCCATATTACCGGCAAAGATCATTTGTCCTTGCGTGTCATACCATTCATCCTGCGGCTCACCGTTTTCGTGGAAGGTTCGGTCATAGGCGCCAAGGGAGGTGGATTGGTATGTGGGATTGGCCACGACCGGACCTACACCCACGGCCCAGTAATAATCCTCGTCCCAGTATGAATCGTTGGTACCGCCGATATATCCTACGGCTCCCTTGCCTTCAGCCCTGAGGAGTGCTTCACCCAGGCAGGTGGTGATCTCAAACCGGTTGGTTTCACAACCGTTCCCAATCATCAGTGGATATTTCCCCGTATTCATGAAGCCGGGTATATCGGCAATAGACAGCCGCGGGTTTTCCCATCTGTCGGGATATCCGTGACCCGTATAATTAACAAAACCGACACCGTTGCTGATGTGCTGTTTTATCTCATCAGCTTTGGATCCTGATTCAGGGTAAAGATAGGCATGGGCAGTAAAGCCGTGCGCTTCATTAAAGTAACAGGCCGTGCCATAGTTGATCTGTCCGTTTCCCTGTATTGCCGCATACACCGGATCCACTCCCGCAATCAATACCATGACATTGAGGAAGGATGGGTCGGGGAACTCATACTGTTCGTACATCAGGGTTTTTTCCAGTTGTGGCATGAGCTCATCGACCGTATTGGCTGACA
>JAXDBV010000153.1:0-10265 GCA_034678415.1 Bacteroidales bacterium | reverse complement strand
GGCGACCGTCGCCTTCACTGTACGGCTGATGAACTGTCTCCTTGAAAAAATGTTCTTGCCAGATGTTTTCATAATGTTTACATTTTAACAACCGGTCAACTACTGCGTACGTTTGATGGTTACCGCGGGCGGCCGGGTAAAATAATGCCATGCGGCATCCGCCTGTTCGGCAGTATACCTGCCGTTGAAGACCAGAAATCGGTATCTCAGCACAGCGGGCTCGCCGGGCTTCAGCAGCCAGTCCCTGTCTTTTACAGGGGTGAAGCTGGCAAACAGATCACCGGTGTTATTCATATTTTCAGGCCATATTCTCATCGGTTCGGGATGGTTGTAATTGGCAGGGTACGACATCATCACCACACCGGCCATACCACCTTCGAGATCTCCCTGTACGATGCACCAGCGTTCTTTGGATCCGTCAGCCTCCTTTCGTGACTTGCCCGTTGAAGTGATCACCTCGCTGTTGTCCCTGTTCCACTGTTCAGTAGCCCTCCATCCCAGACCTGCATACCGGTATTCAAGGATCAGGAAAGGGTCATTGCCGGCGCAGTTCATCGTCATTGTCACATCAACGATAAAACAATTCCGTTCAGGATTGGGGTAATAAATCCTCACCTTTTGCGATTCAACCATTGCCACCTCTTCCGGTCGATTCTTTTTAAACAACACATGTTCATGGAGCGCATCATATTAGGCGAACACTGGTCCCTCCACCAGGGAGATGAAACCGGCAAAACGGACGGTACCTTGCCGTTTATACAGGTTCCAGAAATCAACGGTATCTCCCTTATACAGCACCTGTGTCCATGAATTCCATATCCCATAATGGTGGTAATGATCGGGGGCCTGGATGCGGGTGAGGATCTGTCCGTGGGGAGACCAGAGCGGATGGATGAATGCGCTTCTTCGGAATACCGTGTCGACACCCGGGGGAGGATAGACCATGCCGTAGTGATACCGCAGGAGGTTCTTCTCTCCCCGTCGGATGGTCAGGGCACCGTCATGGCTTGTGGCGTTGAGCCGCTCATACTGTGGCGGCCGGCCGTAAACCAGCTCGAACGAGCGCTTCCCCGAAGGACGATCCCCCGTCGTGACGAACCACACCAGCGAACGATGTGTTCCGTGAACCACCTGAAAGGGCACCGTTGTTCTTTTATTCTTCCATACCTCCATCAATACCAGTACTGAATCAGGTGCGAATGTCACATCATCGAGGTTGATGCTGACAGGGATGCTCATACCCAGGGCAGGTCTGTCAAGCTCGACGGTGAGCGTTGCCAGCTTCTGCGCCCGACTGCCGGTAAAGACCATTAGCAGGCCCAGGAGAAATGTCCAGTACTTCATAATCCTATTTTATTTTTCATAAGAAAGACGATGATAGCTCTCCGGCGGACCCAGGTAGCTCGGACGTACCCCCCCACAATCGATCACAAGTCTCTGCACCACCACACCTGGATCGACCATCCATATTTTCAACGTATGATATCCTTCCTCCCTGATTGTATGATTCGTGGTGATAAAGCGTGCATTATTCCTTACAGAATTTTCCCAGTCAGTATTGAAGTTCTGGGCATTATACCCTTCCGGCACAATAGTAATAACCTGCGGAGGTTCATCATCGATCGATACGGCGAAATGGAGCCCGCGGCCGGCCATAAAATTGAGTGTTGGACTGAGGATTGAAGTAACGGCGACCTGTCCAGTAGTGAACAGGTAAACCTGGTATTCCAGGCAAGGTGAGTCTTTTCCGGATGTTGAGGGCGGGGCATCCACGGGACCGACAGCTCTCATGCCCGAGAGAGTATGGCCATAATCCTCAATCCTGATCCATTGCCTGTCGCCCTCATCGGTTTTACGGGTGAAGTGTTCAGCTTCGATGGCGACATAGCCTTCTCCCTCGACAAATCCCCGGAGTGTTTCGGGAGTGACGTGTTGCGGGTAAAAAACATGTATTCCGACGGTCACTTCACTACCGGCCCCCCTGATCGTCAGCGTTCCTGATGACCTGCCTGCCGGCACACCCGCCCAGTCGATGCTGATCCACAGGCGGTAATCCTTCTCCACTGTTCCATACGTTCTGCCGTGGATGATCCATGGCCTGTCGGCCGAGGCAGTGAATTGAAAAGGAATATTGCCCTTGTTGAATATGTCGATATACCTGTTTTGTTTATTAAATATGTCGAATTCAGGAAGGTTCGGTTCACGATCATTTCCCGGCCAGGATTCTTCAGATCCTTCGATGGCTACACCCATCTCTGCGGTATCTGGTATTTCAATTCTTTTAAGGCTCAGGTGTTGCAGGCTATTGACAGCCGGATCCCTCCAGCTGGTATAGCCGAGGTGGGTCTGGTCCATGAAGTGGTTCCATTTACCGTTGGCAAAGATGCGGTTGTAATATCCCATGAGGGCGGTGTCGGCCTCGAACAGCCGTTGTGTCTCATCGGCCATGTCATTCGCGGCGGCTCTTCCCTGCCGGGCGAAGAGGTAATTTTTCCCGGCGGTTAGGTAGAGTTCATTCACCAGTGCACAGGCTTTTACGGGGAACAGCACGAGCTGGTAGAACGCATCGTGCATCTCTTCGGGCAGGTTGTGGTATATCTCTTCCGCACGGATTGCAATGGTTTTATAATCAGTCACCACTTTTTCCGCTTCCCCGTAGTTCACGAGGCTGTAGGTTGCCGGTTCGAGGAGCTCAGGCTTTCGGCGTCCGTTGTATTTGGTATACCTGGAAATGATATCCGCTATTTCAGTGGCATATCTCTCACCAAATTCCCTGGCAGCCCAGGAACGTGTGTATTCAAGAATATTATCGGCGGTATATCTGTCGGTATCCCATGCAAGGTTCAGGAAATACTCAAGGGGGAATTCATACCCTTTGAAATGACCGGCATTAACGATCCATATTCTGTCGGCGCCGTATTGTTTGGCCAGTGTCATCTGGTCCCATATTTTGGGGATAGGGTTGGTATTGATCCACTGGTAGCTTCGGGGTCCTCCGTGGTAATCGAAATGGTAATATATACCGGCTCCGCCGCTGCGGCGGCGTTCCTCTGCATCAGGCACACGGCGCAGGTTTCCCCAGTTATCCTCTGCCCAGAGGAGGGTGACATCGTCGGGGACGCGCATACCCTGCTCATAGTATTCCTGCACCTCTTTGTACAGGCACCACAGCTGTGGCACCCGTGTCACATCGGGATTGATTTCTTCTGCGATCATTTGTCGTTGAACCGCCACAATTTTCTCCAGGAACGGGATGTTGACCGCCGGTCCTCCCGGCAGCATCTCTGTATCATCGGCACCGCGCAGTCCGATAGTGATGATGCTTTCATAATCCCTGTTGCGCCGTATTCCCTCTCTCCAGAACTGCCCGAGCACTTCCGGATGCTTAACATAGTTCCACCGTCCCAGGGTATGGTAATATCTCCTGTCCCATTCCTTTTGAGCCCTGAGCATGGGCTCCTGGTGTGATGTCCCCATGACAATACCGTATTCATCGGCCAGCATGGGATTTTCCGGGTCATCCTCATTAAAGGCATTGTTCCACATGGCCGGCCACAGGTAGTTACCCCTGAGCCGGAGGATCACTTCAAATATTTTCTCGTAGAATTCATGACCATAATTTGCCACCCCGGGAGGTATGGGAGGATTGACCGATGGTTTGACCATCCCGTATTTTTCGGCCACCCAGTTGGTAAGGGCTGGCGCTTCATCGTTCAGAAACAGTCCCCTGTATTTTACCGATGGTTCACCACTGGTAAAGGGACCCGGATGTATGAAGAGGGCTGTGTTCTTTTTCACCGGCACGTCAGCCCACCAGTACCAGGGGGATACACCTATCTGTCTTGAGAGTTCATAGATACCGTATATGGTGCCTCGTTTGTCACTTCCCGCAATGATAAGGGCTTTGTTAACCCCGCGGACTGGTTTTTCAATCACCTCTATAAGAAAACATTCCCATCGGCCGGCAATCTCTTTCACATCGATCGCACCCTTCCTTACCAGCCGGTCAATAATGTGGCTTTTGCCAATGGTCCCGGCAATGACAACCTCTTTACCCCGGGGTTTATTGTTCACGGTCAGTGTGGGTGGGGCGTCGGTGACGCGCCCTATATCCGTTTGCAGATCCTTGAAGGCACGTATGACACCCGGGTAATCCCCGGGACTGATAAACAAGGGAGCAGACTTTCCCGCCAGGGAAAGGGTAAATGTATGTTCTTCCCGTTGTTCAGACAAAAGACAAAGGCTGTCGACCGTCAGCCCGGCAATGACATCCACCGTAAGGAGCATCGCCAGTAACATGGTTACAGTAATCTCCTTCATAATATCTATGACCAGTATTTTCCGAGTACATACCGGCAAGCCTTGTTACTCAATATCCATGACCACCGTGGTTACCGACAATGGTTTTATTGTCAATGGCTTGCTGGCTGAAATCGTTCCCAGATCCTTGTACATGCTGCCTTCCACGGTCTGTACAGCGGTTATACCCGTGACAGAACGGTTCTTCACCTCAAAACTGACATCAATGTTATATTCAATAGGGTTTACCATCACCAGTGTGACACGGTCATCAGCCGGGTTGATGAATGCTGAGAACACCAGCGATGAAGTGTTTATTGCAGCATCGATCCGTGTATACCCGGCATCAATGTATTTCGCAAAATGCTTCATCACATAGTAGAATGGTGTTACCGTGTATTCACCCGTATTAGATATCCTTATCATGGCTATTTCTTTGGTATCCAGCCATACCATATCCCAGTATAGATACCCTGAAGCGTTTGCCTCGTTCAGCACCTGGATGATAAAATGAGCCGTTTTCAGCCAGTCAAAGTTCGAATACTCCGTCATCATGCAGGGTTTGTTTCCATATCCATCACGGATCATATTAAGGAGAGCTTTCGTATCGCTGATGGCTGTATTGGCATTAAAGTTGTAAGTATGGAACCCATAAATAGCCAGGTGGGGTTTATTCTTCAACACATCTGCAAAGGCGGCAAAGGTATTGCCTCCAAAAGAGCTGGTTCCAATGTTTTCCGCTTCAGGGCCGATCAACAGAGGAGCATTGACCCTTGCCTTTATGCTGTCATACACCATGTCGAATGCGATACCATAGCTGGGTAATCCGTCCATTTCGTGAGGCCTCCATATGCAGGTCTCCCAGTTAGGTGTTGACCATGAGGGTTCGTTCTGGATGCTGATATAGTCGGGGCTGAAGGTGATATGATCAAGGATATCGGTCCAGTAATCGGCAAAAGCTTCATACATGAACTTATCGCCGTCGAATTTCAGCCAACCCTCATTCAGTTTCCCGTTGCTTTTCAGTGCAGGCGGGGGGCTCCATGAACTCAGGAGTGTCAGGATACCGGGATTATATTGCTTTGCCAGGTCATACAGCTGGTTGGTGGTTTCAAACAATTGTTTCTGACCTGATGTTTCCATTTCAGAGGGAGATTTATTCTCCGGATACCCGAGGGGGTAATACCAGTTTTTAAACCGAACCATATCGGTACCCATATCTTCGAACAGCAGCTGGCAGATCTCATTCTTTTTGCTACTGGAAGTGATGAGGTTCGAATACCAGGTGAGCGACCCGCCAAAGCCCACCATTTCCTGGTATGTCACGGCAGGATCAATCGTAATGGTTTTTCCTTTCGGTTTGTCGTCATTATCGTCATCCTTACAGGAAGGGAGCAATGACAATAGCATCACCAGAGACAGGAACATATATCTTTTCATATCTATAATAATTATATTCAATATTCCAGTTTCTCTTTACCAAATTTAAGAAAAACAGACCGTATCGGGTAAGGTTTTCAGCCGTTATTCATCCTGCCCCTCGGTGCTGAACGGTGAAGCAGGCAATCCTTCCCTGTTAAAGAGATTAGCGCCTTCAGGATTATCTGCCCAGGCATACCTCACCGCCACCGGATGGTTGAGCCCCTTCTTCCACACCACTACTCTATTCCTTTTAATTTTTGCTTCAGCCCATGTAAATTTTCTGTCGGAGCCTGCAATGGTGAAATGTTTCAGAGGCCCGCCGCCCTTTACCATCAATCCACTACCCGTACCGGTAAAAGAGAGGATGATTTTATTCCCGGAAATTCTCATAGTGCTGTACATCGGACCGCTATCCACTATTTTCATTTCACCGTATGCTTTTGTCTGTGCCAGCGATGCCAGCCGTTTACCCACATCTTTCTTATTCAGGGGATGTATATCGTTCCATTCTCCGATATCAATGGTCACAGCCATACCGGTATTAGGAACCGAGAGTGTTTTGCGCTGCGCTTCACGCAGCTCAGCCCATTGGCTTTTCAAAGAAGGTTCCTCTTTCGCCTCCATGAAGGAGGCAAGCTGAACATACAGGAACGGGAACTCACCGGCATTCCACTTCTGTCTCCAGTCGCCGATAAGACGGGGGAACAGCTGCTGATACTCGGATGGGTTTGATGTATTTGATTCACCCTGGTACCATATCACACCCCTGATAGCATAATTTACCAGCGGAGCGATCATCCCGTTGAACAGACCCGTTGGTTTGTATTCAATAAACGTTTGCGGAGGGAGGGGCTTCATTGCCACGCCCAACCGGTACCTCCACTCACCCTTCAGATCCACCGTATCATTACCGGCAATAAGCATGTAAGGCTTGTCTTTGATGAATCCTCCCTTACCGGAATTATTGATGATCCTGACAACAATCACATTTTTGCCTGCCCGGAGGATATTCTCAGGAATAGTGTATCTCCTGGGCGGGTACTGATATGTAGTTGTACCGACAAAAACGCCGTTGACGTACACCGAATCCCAGTCGACGATTCTTCCAAGGAGGAGGGTTGCGGTACTGCCGGCCATGGATTCGGAGAGCTCGATCTCTTTCCTGAACCATACCACCCCGTTTGACTGTACCAGTTTTTCGTCATCCCAGAAGCCGGGCATCTGCATTACCGGCCAGGCAGAAGCATCATACCGCGGTTCATACCAGGCGGTATCCCCCGTCAGGCCATTGTCCATTGCACAAATGGTTTGATACCAGGTATCACGCAATGCTTTTTCTTTTGCCAGGATCTGATCAACATGATTATCGTCGCTGAATTTCGTGGCATTTTCAAGGTGATGAGGGAACTCTTTCAGTGCGTCCCTGCTCATCCAGGCTTCAACAGGTGTCCCTCCCACACTGGCATTGATCAGACCGATGGGCACCCTGTATCTCTCATACAGTTCACTGGCAAAAAAATACGCCACCGCGGAAAAGCGGAGGATGGTTTCTCCGTTAACCGGTTCCCAGGGCGAAGGTCGGATATCCTTTTGTGGTGAGCCAAAGTCATACTCTTTCGGCACGATCAGCTGTCTTATTGCCGGGTTATCGGCTGCGATAACAACATCGGGGTAGCGGTACCTTACCCTTTCCATGGGAAGGACCATATTCGATTGTCCTGAACAGAGCCAAACATCACCCACGAGGATATCGTTTATCCGGATATGGTTGGTGGCGTGAATATCCATTGTAAAAGGGCCGCCTGCCGTCATGGCAGGAAGGCGTATCTCCCATTCTCCCTCTGCATCGGCCCGGCTCCTGTAAACGGATCCATTAAATGAGATCGTCACCTCCTCGCCCGCCGAAGCCCATCCCCATATTTTCAGCTCAACATCGCGTTGCAGTACCATGCCGTCACCGATCAGGCCTGGCAGCCTTACCTGGCCGGCAAGCTGAAATGAAAACATCACCAGCAGGCAAGAGATGGTGGCGCTCATCATCCGTGTCCTGATCCTCTCAAAGGTTGAGTCATCCATATGGAAAAGTGTTTAAGGATAACACGGTCAGCCGGTAACGAATAATTGGGTTACCTGCAGGTCTTCATCCCTGGACGAACACCCGGTCATGATATCAAACTCTCCCGGTTCAACGACAAATTTCATATCCACGTTATGAAATGCCAGTTTCTCCGGTGTAATATCCAGTTTTACTGTTATGGTCTCCCCGGGGGCGAGGGATACGCGCCGGAAATCTCTCAGCTCCTTCACCGGTCGTGTGACGGAGCTGATCTTGTCCCTGATGTACATCTGGACTATTTCATTCCCCGCCATGTTGCCGGTATTGGTCACATCCACGAGGACATGCGTCGATTCACCGGCGTGTATGGTTTGTTTTTCGAGGCGGGGCGGGCCGTACCTGAACGTGGTATAGCTCAATCCAAAACCAAAATGGAACAGGGGATTCACATCTTGGGACAGGTAATCCATATATTGGGCACTTGGTTTATGGTTGTAATACATAGGTATCTGTCCGGCCGATTTGGGTATGGTGATGGTAAGCTTTCCCGAGGGATTCACATCGCCGAACAGGATATCTGCAACGGCAGTGCCTGTTTCCTGTCCCATGTACCATCCTTCGACGATGGCCGGTACTTTTTTTGCCAGGCTGTTGATAGAGAGAGGCCGGCCGTTCATCAGGTAAAGAACCACCGGTTTGCCCAGGGCCAGGATAGCTTCCGCCAGCTCATACTGTTCACCGAACAGGTCAAGGGTCATATTATCACCAATATGTGTCTTAGCCCAGGCCTCACGGCACAGGTGTTCATTCTCGCCCAAGGCAAGGATGATCACTTCCGCATTTTTCGCCACACTTACGGCTTCTCTGATCAGTTTCATGTTCTCTTCCCTCGGGGCAAATACAATATCATCGTATTTCCAGTTAAAATAACTAATGGTGGTATTGTTGGTTAACCGGCAACCCTGTGCAAAGAGCACCCGTGTATTGATGCCTGCCTTTCTTTTAATACCTTCCAGCACGCTGACTTTCTCATAGGGTTCTCCGGCATATCCTCCGAAGAAGAGATCTCCTGCGCAGGGTCCGATAACGGCGATCGTTTTATACTGATCCTTCGCCAATGGAAGCAATCCGTCATTTTTCAGAAGGACGATTGATTCCCTTGCCGCTTTCAATGCCACCTCCCTTTGTTCCGGTTTTTTACTTACGCTGACGGCATGATCGGCATCGACATAGGGATTTTCAAACAGACCCAGTTCAAATTTCAGCCTCAGTACCTGTTCTACGGCCTCATCAATATCGCCGGCGCTGATCTTATTTTCCTTTAACAGCTCAGGCAGGTACTTATACAGGTTACCCTGTGGGAATTCGTATTGCACTCCGGCATTGAAAGCGATCATTGCTGCCTCTTTACCGTCTGCCGCAACCATATGTTTCTGGTAGAGCTGGTCGGCCCCATAATAATCGGAGACCACCATTCCTTTGTAGCCCCATTCTCCTCTGAGGAGGACTCTTATCAGCCACCGGTTAGCATGGGAGGGGATCCCGTCCACCTCGTTATATGATGGCATGACCGAAACGGGATTGACGGTATCGATACACATCTTAAAGGGAGGCATATGGTAATCGCGCAACACTCGCATGGAGTAGTTACCCGGCGCCTGGTTCAGTCCTCCTTCTGGTTGTCCGTGACCGATGAAATGTTTGAGTGTTGCGGCCACATGATCAGGAGCCACTGTCCCGTCATCCGTTCCCTGCAGCCCTTTGACCGCCGCACAGGAGAGCACACCGTTCAGGTATGGATCTTCTCCGTAAGTCTCTTCCACCCTTCCCCACCGCGGGTCACGGCATACGTCAACAACCGGTGTGAGGGCATGATGGGTACCCCGGGAGCGCATCTCGTGAGCAACGATACTGTATACCTTTTCGAACAGCGCCGTATCCCACGAACAAGCCAGGCCTATAGCCTGGGGGAAGACCGTTGATTCAGGCCTCATCATTCCATGCTGTCCTTCGTCAACAAACAGGGCGGGGATCCCCAGACGCGTCTCCTCCACGAGGTATTTCTGGATCCTGTTCCTCATCCTGACCGTATCCCGTATCCCGAAAGGTGCCGGATGGATGGAGTTACAACCGTTGCCAAAGATTTCCTTCATCCTGACGGGATCATCAAAAACCTCATCCTTGAAATCCTCCACACCCCCATTCCAGAGCCCCATCAACTGGGCTACCTTCTCCTCAAGGGTCATCCGGTGCATCAGGTCTTTAACTCTTTCATTTACCGGGATATCCGGGTTTTTATAGGCCGCGTCTTTCATGGTCTTGTCGGGTGTACTCGTCATGGTAAATATTATTTAATTGTTATTCCATTGTATCGGTTATTCTTTCACAGTGTTCACGACAGCATAGTATGCCGGTTTAGGCTGGTAGTTACGGTCGAACAGAAGGGGATGGTTCGTTCTTCCATAGACGGGCCAGTCATTTTTCCATG
>JAXDBV010000152.1:0-2527 GCA_034678415.1 Bacteroidales bacterium | reverse complement strand
TGCCTCCCTTCCTTCCATAACAGGGATACAAAAGTGGGGGAAGAAATCTACCGGAAATTCGGCCTGGATGCCATGGAGGTGACCGATGATGTGTTCGAATCCAAAGCATCCGTGGTGTTCGACCAGGCTGAGAACCGGCTCCATACCATTAAAGCCGTTATGGTAGCTACACTTGGAGAAATAAAGCAATAGGGACAGGAGACATGCCACGAATTGATACCCGCAGCAGGCCATGAACCCAAAACGATGTCTGCGGAATCCTTACGCCTGAAACGATAACCTGATCCTGTTGCCCGTGCCTGATGCTGGTATCGTTTCTGTAAACCCCGGCAATGTCATACATACATCTGTGTGGCAGTGTGTACCATACCTTATCCGCATTTCTTCCCCTTGACATTGCCGATACCTCAAACAAATTACCCGGAGAAACGGATTCTTTGAACCATGAAAGGAATTATTTTCGTAATTAAATGAAAATGCGAACTTTGTATTAGGTTTAGATTTTTGCCATGCCAACATTATCAGTGGTTGTCTGCGTGTATAACGAGGAAAAAAATATCAGTATCCTTGCAGGAAAGGTATCTGAAGCCCTGGGCAGTTTGAATTATGAACTGCTATTTGTCGATGACGGGTCAACGGATAATACGGCAAACGCAATATTGTCGCTGAAAGATCCCAGGATCACCCTGATTGAACTGAAAAGGAATTTTGGCCAGAGCTCTGCCCTGGCAGCCGGTATGGATCATGCAAAGGGGGAATATATCGTAACC
Organism: Bacteroidales bacterium; assembly: GCA_034678415.1. GTDB lineage: Bacteria > Bacteroidota > Bacteroidia > Bacteroidales > VadinHA17 > JAXDBV01. Next base: position 1,757 of record JAXDBV010000152.1, on the reverse strand, counting down.
ATGGATGGTGATCTGCAGAATGATCCCGCGGATATTCCAATGATGGTTGATCTGGCGGAAAAAAAGGACTGGGACCTGGTTGCCGGTTTCAGGAAGGACCGGAAGGACAGTTTCCTGTTCAGGAAACTTCCCAGCTGGATAGCCAATGCCATTATCCGTAAAACAACCCGCATCAAAATAAAGGATTATGGATGTACTCTGAAGGTTTTTAAAGCCGACCTTGCAAGGAACCTGGGATTATATGGTGAATTGCACCGGTTTATTCCTGTCCTGGCCAGCTTCGAAGGGGCAAGTATTACCCAGGTGCCGGTGCAACACCACCCGCGTATCCACGGGAAGTCAAAATACGGGATCGGAAGAACCCTGAAAGTGGTCAGTGACCTGATATTCCTCCTGTTCATTAAGAAATACCTGCAGCGTCCCATGCACCTGTTCGGTAAAACAGGCATCCTGGTTTTTATCATCGGAGCAGTGATAAATATTTACATGCTGGTATTGAAGTTTATGGGGCAGGATATCTGGGGAAAACCATTGCTCCTTCTGGGTATCCTGCTGCTTATCCTTGGAATACAGTTAATTACCATAGGCATTATTGCCGAACTCCAGGTCAAAACATATTTTGAATCGCATAATAATAAACCGTACAGGATTAAAAAAATTACTACATGTGGACAGGAGTAGATTGAAGAATTATCTCGGATTTGTTTTCCGGTTCACCTTATCGGTTGCGGCCTTATACTATGTATTCACAAAAATCCATGTTGCGGATGTCATCAATACATACAGGCATGTGAATATTCCCTGGCTGGCGGTGGCCATCCTCCTGTTTACTTTGTCAAAAATCATATCTGCCTTCAGGTTAAATCTCTTTTTTCGCTCAGTCCCGCTGATGTTGTCCCACCGGTTCAACCTGAAGCTGTACCTGTTAGGCATGTTTTATAATGTGTTCCTTCCGGGAGGGGTGGGCGGCGACGGATATAAGATCGTATTCCTGAGCAGGGAGTTTAACGTGAAGAAAAGAAGGATCTTCTGGCCGGTATTGCTCGACCGTGTGAGCGGGGTGATATCACTGCTGGTGTGGGCGGTGATTTTTTCATATTTCATCCATCTGCATATCACATTCCCCTATAAATATGTTATCTGGTTTATAATACCGGCAGGAGTGTTCATATATTATGCGATTATCCGGAAATTCTTCCCTGCTTTTATTGCCATCTTCCCGTCTGCCATTCTGTATTCCCTGGCTGTGCAGATCACCCAGGTCTTTTGTGCCTGTATCCTGCTGGTTTCATTGGGAACAACGGACATGGCGGTGAATTACCTCTTTCTTTTTCTTATCTCTTCCCTCGTGGCCATGTTACCCATAAGCATTGGAGGTATGGGGCTTCGTGAAATCACCTTCCTCTCCGGAGCAGGCCTGTTGCACCTTGATGCGGAAATATCCGTGGCTTTAAGTCTCCTTTTCTACCTAACATCCGTGTTTGTATCCTTGTTCGGTATCGGCTACAGCCTGAATCCCGCAAAGATGAAGGAGAGGCAAACGATTCATACCCGTCATGCTTGAATTTCACCACACTGAGCGGTGTCATCCTGTAGCGTATATGGAATTCATACTTTTTTTCATATTCCGGACCTTTAAATACTGATTCCTGGATCACATAGTATGCTTCCGGGTCGGAAAGATCGCTGGTCCAGGTGAGCGGTTCCTCACGTTCTCGGCTGATATAGAAAACAGCATGGGCCGACATACGTGTGCC
>JAXDBV010000151.1:0-32388 GCA_034678415.1 Bacteroidales bacterium | reverse complement strand
GTCAAAATCCTGGTACAGGATTTGTGGTTTGGCCATGAAGTTTGCGGTGGTCTTCTGCAATCCTTCATCAACTGTTTTGAATGCTTCGACGGCTTCCTTTGATACATTCAGTGCTAGCAAGGCGGTAAGCACCAAATACATCATACCGATCATCTTTTGTCTCGGGGTTTCTTTTCCGTGAGCCATGATAGTTGAATAAAACTATGTACTAATTCAATATTATTGGTTAATGCGAACATTCATAGCAGCGAGCATATTGCCATAAATGGTGTTCAATGCGGCCAGGTTATCGCTGAGTTTGGCAACTTCAATCCGGTATTTCTTGGTATCATCGGCAGAGCTCTTGAGGTCTTCCATCATTTTATCGAGGCCTTTGTAAATAGCCTGCGTGGCTTTCATCTGTTCATTGGAGCTCTGCAGCTGGAGTTCATATACTGCATTAAGTGCAGCCAGGTTTTTATTCAATGTTTCCAGCTGGTGGCTGTACGATTTGCTTCCATCAGACAGTGCACTGATAGAGCTGGTCAGTGCTTCGTATTTATTACCGGATTCGGCGATGATTACTGCGGTATTTTTGTATGAGTCGGTAAGCTGGCTGACGGTTTCATGCATCTTCTCGGATGTATCAGAATAGGTTTTTGCCAGTTTGTTTACCGTATCGGAAGCGCCTTTCAGGCTTCTGACGAAATCATTGGAAACGACAGAGGCATCGGTGATATTGGTGAGCTTCGCGGCTGTCTCATTAAGGTTGCTCATTCCCTGTCCGAGTTTACGGAAGAGATCCGGGGTGATTTCGGCTTTTTCAAGCAGTGCGTCGAATTTTTCGAGCGCGGATGAGGTTTCCCTTCTTCCGTGGGAAGGCAGCTGGCTTGTTTCTTCATCGGAGATACCGGCAAGTTCAGGATACACGAGTGTCCAGTCCACTTCTTCGTGCAGGGGCTCGAATGCAGAGAAGAAGAAGATGGTTGCCTCCGTCAACAAGCCGAGGGTCAGAAACGTACCAGCTAACGGCCAGTGCTGAATTTTAAACAGGGCTCCCACGATAACAATGGAAGCGCCAAATCCATACAGCTTGGCCATAAAGCTTTTCCAGCCGCTACTTTGGACAATTTCAGTAAGATTCATGGTGTGAATGTTTAAGTATTTTACAGTTTATTCTAGTCCCATATAGGTTCTGACATTCCTGAAGCCGATAAACGATTTGGCAGAATCCTGGTACTCGTATGTTCGGGTACTCACCTGCAGGAAATACCCGATATCTTTCCATGAGCCGCCCCTGATCACTTTTCTTTTCATGACAGCGCTTTCGTCGGGACGCGCATTATACTGGTAGGTAGGGTTCATATCGTGGGTAAAGGCATAGGAGGATTCATCGTAGGCGCTGGAGGTCCATTCAGCCACATTGCCGGCCATATCATACAGTCCAAACTCATTGGGGCTGTATGAGCCTACTTTATTCGTGATCATGGCCCCGTCGTCGATGTAGTTTCCACGCAAGGGTTTGAAATTGGCCAGGAAACATCCCTCGTCGTTACGGGTATAGATGCCGCCCCAGGGATACATGGACAGGTCGACACCTCCCCTGGCGGCATATTCCCACTCGGTCTCGGTGGGCAACCGGTATTCCTGCACAAAGGTGTTCCCCTGCGATGCAAGGTAATCGTTCAGATACTTGGTTCTCCAGATGCTGAAGGCCGAAGCCTGTTTCCAGGTCACTCCCACCACAGGATAATCATCATAGGAGGGATGATAGAAATACATGGTTGTCCAGGGTTCATTGTAGGAGTAGGTAAAGTCGGCCACCCAGCAAAGGGTGTCAGGGTATACATTCACACGGTCCTTGATGACGAAAGCGGAGCGATCGGTGATCTCAACCTTTTCCCCTTTCTGGTTGATGATCTCGCCTTCGTATCTTCCTGTTTCGAAATTGTAACGGTTCGATGTTTTTGCAGCCTGCTTAAGGTCAATCCAGAAATAGTCGAAGAACAATTTACGGGTATCGATCTCCTTACGTCCGAAGAATCTCTCATTTGGCGGGTAATACATCTCTTCCATAATGGCTTTGACCTCTTCCTCATCAAAATCGATCTTTGTTTCCCAGTCGATGATGGGCGGATCAAAGGGATCGCCGTTTTCATCCACCTTGAAAAAGCCTTCAATTCCTGCTTCTCCCAGCTTGTACCGCAGGATAGAATCGCGGACATAGTATACAAACTGCCGATATTCGTTATTGGTTATCTCGGTTTCATCCATCCAAAAAGCGTCGACGGTAACTGTTTTTGAGAACGTATTTTGTGCCCATGCCAAATCCTCATCGCTGGGACCAAGGGTAAACGAGCCTTGCGGGACAAATACCATTCCATAAGGATCCGGTTCAAACCATTTTTTCCTGCCCTCGACTCCCACCAGTTCCCCCCCAGAATATTTACCGCAACTGGTGGCAATCATCAACAGAATCAAACCAAAGAAAAGTAGCTTTTTCATTGCGTAAATGGTTATTTTAACTGCTAATTAACAATATTTTTTTCAAATTATTATAAAAATCTGACACTTTTATACTTTTCAGGAGTTCGGTCTACACTGATACCAAAGGAGTATCCGATCATGAACTCATGACTTCCGCTCGTGTAATTATGAAGGCTTGTTGTCGAGTAATCGTATGAGTAACCCACCCTGACGCCATTGAATAATTCGATACCGATCATGGCAACAAGAGCTTCACCTGGTCTGTAAGAAACGCCGCCCCATAGCTTTTTATTGTATGTCAGCACGGTATTCAGGTGAAAATGTGTGATATGGCCATCCGACTGAGCAAGTACAGACGGGGTGAGTTCAAAAAGAGGATTTGACATCACTGCCTTGTAGCCGGCGGTAATGTAATAATGCCTCTGGATGAATGAGGAACCTTCGGTAGTGGTATACCTTATCTTTGCCTGATTGAGGTGTGTGGTGGATATACCGGCAAAGAATTTCTCGGTATTATAAAACAGCCCTGTTCCAAGATCAAATGCCAGCCGGCTTTCATTACCGGAGGGGATCAGCCGGTCGTTTTCAGGGGGCTGGAAGTCAGGGCCATCGGGGATAATCCATTTGGGTTCCAACGCCCTGTTCATGATACCAAGGTTGATACCTATTCCCAGCTTGCCGTTCCCCAGGTCAAGCCGGTAGGCATAGGAGGCGCTGAAGGAAAGGTTCTTATCAAATCCAAGCCTGTCGTTCAGTATTGAAAGTCCTATCCCGCTGGGTATCCCGAATAAACGAAAGGGGGAATGGACATTGAGCACCGTGACCGAAGGAGCCCCATCAAAACCGATCCATTGCTGCCGGTTGAGGGCCGTCATATGCACCATCTCTTCACTGCCTGCATAACCCGGGTTGATGGTGAGACGGTTATGCATAAACTGACTGAACAAGGGATCCTGCTGCGCATTTACAATGGCATGAAACGTAAATGCAACGGACAGTATGACCAATTCTTTCCTCATCGTGCAGTTGTTAACAGGGAGTGGGTGTTAGTGTCAGATTAAAATAAAAAAGAAAATAAACGGCATAGATTACTATTCAGCTTCTGGTCAAATATAATCATAACATATGAGTGCAACCAATTATACTTAAAATTTGAAATAAAGTTGCTGAAAAGCATAAGAAATTTACATTTTCAGGAACAATGCATTCAGGGACCGGCTAAAATTCTGTATTAGTTGAGCTTACGGAATATTTTCAACCAGCGTTCGGGGATCTCCTGGTTCCCGGCAGTCAGGTAATCTTCATATGAACAGGCAGCGATGACCTTTCCTTTACCCGGCGGGTGGTGAACAGGCACCTCCATCCACCATCTGTCAGTATTTTTGCTTTTGTAGAAGACTATTTTCTGTTCGAGGCTGGGAAGGGTTACGATGTATTTGGTGAAATCGGGGGCTTTGGCGGCAGGGAATTCCTTGTGTCTTCTTAAGAAACCGTCGAGGAAATACCATATAATCTGGGCTGCCAGCTGCATGGTTTGATCACTGCTATCGAATGAAGGATTGGCTTCAAACAGGCCGAATGAGCTGATCCTGTTGCTGGTACCGGCGTAGCGGGAAATCTGGCAGATTTCTTCTCCATAAAAGCCGTTAGGACAGGGGTGGTAATACCCGGGGGAGTCGGATCGTTTAATAGCTCCCATATCGATGCTGAGCAGGTCAGCATCCCTGATAACCGGTTCGATTTCTTTCAGGGATGAACGGATTTGCCCTATACCTAACGATTCATACCGGTATTTTTCCAGCAGGCTGAGGGTACCTGGTGGAAGGTAATACAACTGATGCCCGAGGTTCACGTAATGAAAGAGTTTCTTTCCCCTGGCAAAGAGGAGCTTATTCAGGTAGGAGGTTGAATCGAACGTTCTGAGAGGTTTGCGTACATCAAGCCTTGCATCGACGGTAACGAGGTTATAAGACAGGAAAGAAGCCTCATATGCCGAGGCCATACCCCAGGTGATATCCTGTGTGCCCCCGATGAGTACAGGACAGATATTTTTCTCAATGAGTTGCCTGATCACCTCCCGAACGGCGTAATAGGTATCCTGAACCGTGCGTCCCTGCCGGAGGTTTCCCAGATCGACAATCCCTGTTTTTTTTACAAGCCTGGCCAGCTGATAGAGATGGCTACGAATGATGTCGGGGGCTTTGGCTGCTCCATGGTTCGGCGAATTCCTGTCCTCACAAACACCGACGATGGCTATTTCCACGGATGGACTGATCTGTATGGGCTGATCAGGGGTATGGATGCGTATGCTACCGCCAAAGGATGATTTTATCTGAAGGAACCGGTATGAAGGTTTCTCCAGGCTGACCGGATCAAAGTAGTCGTTCAGATCCATGGAATGAAGGTATAATCGGTCTATTTTTTTCGGGTCCTTTTTACTGTTTTTTTCGGAGCTGCCATGATGTTCAGGCATTCTTCATAGGAGAGCTCAGCAGGGTTTTGTCCACGGGGTATTTTATAGTTCTGGTCTCCGTGTCGGATGTAAGGGCCCCATCTACCGTTCAGCACTTGTAGACCGGTATCTTCTGTGAAGGTCTTGATGACCTTTTCCCGTTCCATTTTTCTCTTTTCTTCAATGATCTCAATTGCACGGGTGAGATCAACAGACCAGGGGTCGTCCTGGTTTCTTTTCATGGAATAGAACTTGGATTCATGGCGCACATACGGGCCAAATTTACCGATATTAACCAGTACTTCCTGGTTTTCATAGGTGCCCAGAACACGGGGCAGTTTAAACAGGTTAAGCGCCTCGTCAAGGGTAATGGTTTCAATGCGTTGTTTTTTCAACAGGCTTGCGAACCGTGGCTTCTGATCGCCTTTTGATTCACCCACCTGTACCATGGGCCCGTAGGGTCCCATCTTCACCAGTACCGGTTCGCCGGTCTCGGGATGATGGCCCAGGAGCCGTTCCCCGGTTTCTTTCGATGTTTGAGAAAGGGTGTTCTGTACCTTCTCATGGAATGATAGGTAAAACCGTTCAATCATGGTTGTCCATTCCAGCTTGCCTTCAGCTATTTCGTCGAACTGTTCCTCCACCGATGCGGTGAAGTTGTAGTTCAGTATCTCGGCAAAATGTTCCACGAGGAAATCATTCACAATCATTCCGATATCGTTCGGCACCAGCTTCGCCTTCTCAAAGCCGGTCATTTCCGTCTTTTTCTCCTCCCTGATGGTGTTATCTGCCAGGGTGATTACCTGGTACGTGCGTGTGGTTCCATGAATATCCTCCTTGGTGACATAACCTCGTTGCTGGATGGTGGAAATGATCGGTGCATAGGTGGAGGGTCGGCCAATACCCAGTTCCTCGAGTTTTTTTACCAGTAATGCTTCGGTATATCGTGCCGGCTGTTGGGTAAATCGCTGGACTGCCTGTATCTGTCCTGCCGACAGGGTTTGTCCTATGGGAACGGGTGGCAGAAGCGATGTGGTTTCCTCCCCGTTCTCGTCTGTCGATTCCTTATATACCTTAAGGAAACCGTCAAACCGGAGAACCTCTCCCGTAGCGGTGAACAGTTCTTTACGGGTGGAGATGCTGATGGTGATGATGGTTTTTTCAAGCAGGGCTTCGCTCATCTGTGAAGCGATGGTTCGCTTCCATATCAGATCATACAGTTTTTTTTCCTGTTGAGAGCCTGTGATGGTATCCTGCTCGGGATAGGTTGGCCGGATGGCTTCATGGGCTTCCTGGGCTCCCTTGGATTTGGTCTGGTATTGTCGGGTCTTGGAATAGTTCTCTCCGTACTCATTTATGACCACCTTTTTTATGGTTGCCAGCGCCAGGTTGGAAAGGTTCACTGAATCGGTTCTCATATAGGTGATCTTTCCTGCTTCGTACAGTTTTTGTGCGATGGTCATTGTTTGTGATACGGAGAACCCTAATTTTCTGCTGGCTTCCTGCTGGAGGGTGGAAGTGGTGAAGGGGGGTGAGGGTGAGCGCTTCGAAGGTTTTGTTTCGGTGTTCACTGCAGAGAAATGTGCGCCGATGCATTGTTTCAGGAAATCCATCGCTTCGTTATGTGTCTGGAACCGTTTGGACAGTTCAGCGTTAAAGCTGTTCAGCCTGCCGTCATTATCGGGGAAGGTGAAGACAGCCGTGACACGGTACGACGGAGTACTCCTGAAGTTATTGATTTCCCTTTCTTTCTCCACGAGAAGACGAACGGCAACACTCTGTACACGGCCTGCGGAGAGGGCCGGTTGTATTTTTTTCCATAAAATGGGGGATAGTTCGAACCCTACCAGCCGGTCAAGGATACGGCGGGCCTGTTGGGCATTGACAAGGTTCAGGTCAATGGATCTGGGTGATTTGATTGCCTCCATAATCGCCTCTTTGGTGATCTCATGGAACACGATACGTTTCGTCTTCTCACGGTCGAGGTTAAGCACCTCCGCCAGATGCCATGCAATGGCTTCTCCTTCACGATCTTCATCCGATGCCAGCCATACGCTGCGGGCCCGTTCAGTAAGCTTCTTCAGCTCGTTAACCACTTTTTTCTTTTCCTCAGAAATCACATAATGGGGCTTGAATTTGTTGGCTATGTCTATACCGAGGTTCTTCTTTGCCAGATCACGTATATGCCCGAAACTTGAAGCAACATGAAAATCACTGCCAAGAAACTTCTCAATGGTCTTGGCCTTGGCCGGTGATTCAACAATGACTAGATTCTCCTGCATGAAACGTCAGATTTAGTGTTTCGGAAAAAGTTCCACAAAGTAAAATAATTCATCGGCTAAGTTCAAAATTTTTACCTTACATAATCGTTATAATTGTTAATTTTGGCCAAATTCAGTAATTTTCATGAAGCTTGACGCTAAAAGCAGGAAGAAATATCTTATTGTTTTCTGGTCGATATTCATCTTTCCTGTCGTGTTCCTGTTATTGATTTTTTTTCTTATCTCTGCGGGAGCCTTCGGGGAGATGCCCACCTTTGAAGAACTGGAGAATCCGGAGAACAATCTGGCTGCGGAGGTGATATCGGAAGACAGCGTGCTGCTGGGGAAGTTTTATTATCAAAACCGTACCTGGACAGATTTTGATGAGATGTCGCCGCATCTCATCAACGCGTTATTATCCGTCGAAGACATACGTTTTTTCAAGCATGCCGGGATTGATATCCGTGGCATTGGACGGGTACTGGTGAAGAATTTCCTGCTGGGTCAACGACATGCCGGTGGGGGAAGCACCATCACCCAGCAGTTGGCCAAGAACCTTTTTCCGAGGGATACCACCACGTACAAGTTTTTTCTTAAAAGAAGAATCAACCTGGGGATTACCAAGTTTAAGGAATGGACCACTGCGGTGAAGCTGGAAAAGAGCTATACCAAGGAAGAGATACTGACTATGTACCTTAATATTTTCGATTTTCTGAACCAGGCGGTGGGTATCAACTCGGCTGCGCGCATTTACTTCAACACCACTCCTGATTCCCTGACGATCGAACAGGCAGCTATGCTGGTGGGAATGGCTCAGAATCCTTCCTACTTTAATCCGGTGAAGAGATTGGAGGAGACACGAAAAAGAAGAAACGTGGTATTTTCACAAATGGTGAAGTATGGCTATCTCACCCGGATGGCGTACGATTCGCTGAAGATGCTGCCCCTGGTAATCGATTTCAATGTTGAGGATCATAATGAGGGACTGGCCACCTATCTGAGGGAGTACGTCCGTACCACGATGATCAAGACCGAACCGGAAAGGAAAAATTTCTTTTCCGAGGAACAATACCTGGATGCCTTGTGGGAGTGGGAGAACAATCCCCTGTATGGCTGGTGCAACAAGAATCGGAAACCCGACGGGAGCAATTACAATATATATCGTGACGGGATCAAGATATATACCACGATAAACTCACGCATGCAACAATATGCCGAGGAAGCGGTGCAGGAACATTTGAGCAGCGATCTTCAGGTGTCTTTCGACGCATCCGTTAAAACATACAGACGTCCGCCCTTCTCGGACGATTTGACGGCCAGGGATGTGGAAAACATCATGATGCGTAACATGAGGCGTTCGGAGAGGTATCGGAGCCTCAGAAACAGCGGCACCTCCGCGGATTCTATCCTGCAATGCTTCAACACATCCGTACCCATGAAGGTTTTCTCGTGGAAGGGGGAATTTGACACATTGATGACCCCTCTTGATTCGATCCGGTACTATAAACATTTCCTGAAATCCGGGCTCATGGCCATGGATCCCAGGACTGGCCACGTCAAAGCATATGTGGGTGGACCTAACTTCAGGTATTTCAAGTTTGATGCAGTTACACAACAGAAGCGCCAGGTAGGAAGCACCATTAAGCCCTTTCTCTATACTCTGGCCATGCAGGACGGCTATTCCCCGTGCCACCAGGTGCCCAATGTCCCCCAGACTTTCAAAGACAACGATTCCATCTGGACTCCCAGGAGCTCGGGCAACCCGAAATACTGGGGGAAAAATGTCACCCTGCGCTGGGGCCTGGCGAATTCTGAAAACTATATCTCCGCCTGGCTGATGAAAAGATTCAACCCCCATTCGGTGATCGACGTGATGCGAAAAATGGGGATCAGGAGCACCATCGATGCGGTGAATTCCATCTTCCTAGGAACATCCGACCTAAGCCTTTATGAGCTGGTGGGAGCCTATAATACCTTCGTCAACAAAGGTGTATACGTGGAACCCATATTTGTTACACGGATTGAAGATAAAAACGGCAACCTGATATCCACCTTTACACCCCGGATTGAAGAAGCCCTGAATGAGGAGATTGCATACCTGATGGTAAACCTTCTGGAAGCTGTTGTGCGGGAAGGAACCGGAGGCAGGTTGCGGTGGAAATATGAATTAAAGAATCAGATCGGGGGAAAAACCGGAACCACTCAGAACCAGTCAGACGGATGGTTTGCTGGGATCACTCCTGCTCTGACCACGGGCGTCTGGACAGGCTGGGATGAACGCAGCATTCATTTCAATACCCTGAGCCTGGGATCGGGAGCAAACATGGCTCTCCCTATTTTTGGTCTGTTCATGCAAAAGGTATATGCTGACCCGTACCTTCATATCACTCCGGAACTCAGGTTTGAAAAACCGTTGAATTTTGACGATTCAATGCTTGAGTGCGAGGAGCCCGATTACCTCCGCGTCGATCCCACTGAAATGACAGACGAGATTATTTTCTGACACGTTTTCCCGGTATAGCATCGATCAACGACCGGGTATATTCCGATTCCGGCTGAGTGTACACCTTGTCGGCCTCACCTGTCTCTACCAGTGTACCGTTCTTCATCACCATCACGCGGTCAGACATGTATCGTACCACCGCAAGGTCATGGGATATAAAAAGATATGTGAGGTTGAATTCCTTTTTCAGCTCGTTCAACAGGTTTAATATGTCCGCCTGTACAGACACATCAAGGGATGAGACTGGTTCATCACAGATAACGATCTGCGGTCGCATCACCAGCGCCCGGGCAATGACTATCCGTTGCCTTTGTCCTCCGGAGAACTCATGAGGGTAACGATAAAAATGCCCGGGTTCAAGCCTTACATGTTCCAGCATGTCGATTACCGCCTTCATCCTTTTTTCCTCGGAAGGGATAATTTTGTGAACCGCCAACGGTTCCGTCAGCATCTGACCGATCGTCATTCTCGGATTGAGGGAAGAAAAGGGGTCCTGGAATATGATCTGGACTTCCTGTCGGAAGGATTTCAGATCCGCGGGTAGCAGGGTATTGATAACCCTACCTTTATATCTTACCTCACCTGCACTACTGTTGATAAGTCGGAGAATGGTTCGGCCAAGCGTGGTTTTCCCGCTTCCTGATTCACCTACCAGACCGAGTGTTTCCCCGGCATACAGATCGAAGCTGACATCGGTCACGGCCGCCCTCTCCCCGGATGGTTTACGGCCGAAAAGCTTTCCCTTTGAAAAGGTTGTTCCCAGTTTTCTCACTTGTAATACGGGATCAGAAGAATAGATAGTGGCGTGGTTTTTCTTTCTTTCCTCAGGGCTGACGGAAGGGCATTCAAGTACAGCTGTTTCTCCTCCGTTCTCCCGTGGTACCGAGGGCAGCTTTTCGGGCCTCCTTTCCAGGGGAGGTTTACAGGCCAGCAAGGCAGCGGTATAGGGATCCTCCGGGTGTGAAAGGATATCGTGAACCTTTCCCGATTCCACTACTCTGCCGTGCCGCATGATTATTACCTTATCGGACATGTCGGTTATCAGGTCGAGGTCATGAGTGATAAAGAGCATTCCCATGCCATATTTCTTCTGCAACTCCTTCATGCTGCCAAGAACGGACTGCTGTACTGTAACATCCAGTGCCGTTGTCGGTTCATCGGCTATCAGAAGAACGGGATCAGCGGCGATAGCCATGGCTATCATCACCCGTTGTCTTTGCCCGCCGGACAGCTGGTGCGGGTAAGCAAGGTACACGTTTTCCGGTTCCTCCAGACGGGTTTCAGCCAACAGTTGAATGGCTTTTTTCGCGGCCTCTGACCGGGTCATGTCACGATGTATCCTCAGTACCTCGGATACCTGGTATCCGCAGGTGAGGGTCGGATTCAGCGATGTCATGGGCTCCTGGAAGATCATAGCTATCTCTTTTCCCCTGACGGAATACAGATCCTGCTCCCTGCACTTACGCAGGTCTGTCCATCCCAATGAGGGCGACTGGAATTGGATCTGTCCTTGGGTTATCTTTCCACCGGGAGGGAGAAGGTTCATTATGGCCAGGGCAGTTATGGTCTTTCCCGAACCTGATTCACCGGCTATTCCCAGAACCTCCCCATGATGAAGACAGAGGTTCAGGTGGTGAATCACGGGTACCTCCTGATGATACTTGCTGATGCAGACACGGAGGCCGGTGATCTCCAGCAAAGGCTCTTCCATGCGGCAGTGAAGGATGTCAGGTTATCGAACCGAAGACCCTGCGCAGTATTTCAGTAACCCTGGCTTTGGGGTCGATACGTATGAGCTTTTCTTCTTCGGCAAGCCTGGTGAAGACGGCCTGAACCGTCTTCTGGGTAACATACTGCGCAAGATCGGTCTCCACCTTCTTTACAAAGGGGATCTTGTTATACACAGTGGTGATGTCTGTCCAGTACCTGGTCACCTGCACCTGGTCGAGGGTTATGGCAACATCAGGTTTGAAGGCAGCCGTAAGCTGGGATGATGTATGATTCCTGAAATATTCGGTGGCTGCATTTTCGGGGCCGTTAAGAATATTCCTTGCATCATCGAACGTCATTTGTTTGATGGCGTCCCAAAAGATAGGTGCGGCTTTTGTTACCGCCTTTTCAGCTCCCCTGTTAAGGGTTACAATGAAATCATCCACCAGCTTGTTCATCCCAAGGTCACGTAACTTTTCTTCCACGATTCTTGCTTCCTCGGGGAAGGGTATCCTGAACAACGGACTGCCATAGAATCCGTTTTCCTGGCCCAGGGTCTCAACCGCATTACCTGTGCCGACACGCAGGGCTTCTTTCAGTCCATCAATGATCTCGGAAGTAGTTAAAGGGAGAGTGCCTGACGGCAGCTCAAGGCTTTTGAGAATTTCACAAGCGGTAAAAACAACCGGTACAACAATGAACAGGAGCAAAAACTTTTTCATGGTATCGTTTTTTAGTTAACAACTATTGGTTTTCAGCGAAATATAATTTCCGCGATCACGGGCATATGATCTGAAGGGAAACATGTACCCCATGCATCGGACAGAATGCCGTGACGAAGCACTGAAAAATCATGGGTGACAAAAATGTAATCGATCCGTTCGCCTTCGGTTCCTGCCGATGTAAAACCGGACCAGCTGCTTTCCGGCCCGTGGGGTGGATGATGTGAAACATGGTAGGAATCATACAGCCGCGGTGATCCGGTGGTATCGGTTATGATGCGGTACGGTTCTGAACGATCATTACAGTTAAGATCGCCGGTAACAATGACAGGAAGAGTTCCTGCCAGTTGGGGGATGTTTTTTTTAAGGAGGAGTGCACTTTCCTTACGTGCCAGTGTTCCCATGTGATCGAAATGGGTGTTGAAATGCGCCACGGTGCGGCCCGTTATACGGTCGGTGAAAAGGCCCCATGTTACCACCCTGTTGCAGGCGGCATCCCATCCCGGCCCCGGGGCTCCGGGTTTTTCAGACAGCCAGAAAGTGCCATGGGAGGTGAGGTTGAAGCGTCCCTTACTGAACAGGATAGCTGAAAATTCTCCTTCTTCTGCTCCGTCATCCCTCCCCACGCCGGTCCAGGCATAGTCCTCCAGTCTTTCCCGGAGATCCCTGAGCTGACCGATCAGCGCTTCCTGAATTCCCACAAGGTCGGCATCATGGAAACGTATCACGCTGGCAACCATTTCTGCCCGGTTGTCCCAACGATTCCCCGAATCCCCGGTATTGTCAAATCGTATATTAAAACTCATAACCCTGATGGAATAACAACGGGTATTATCAGGTACCTGGCCGTAAGCGACTGACACTGCAAAACCGGACAGCAGGCTGAGAAGGAATATACGGCCATGGGATATCATACCATTGCACCTGATTAATTTATGAGAAGAGCGCGGTTAGGAACTGTTCCACTTTTCCGACGCCAACCAGTTCTATCCTGTACTTTTCAAGGTCCAGTCCTTTACGGTTATACCGGGAGATGAACATTTTTTTGAATCCCAGCTTTTCAGCTTCCCTGATACGCTGGTCTATCCTGTTCACCGGTCGAATCTCTCCTGAGAGGCCTATTTCACCGGAAAAACAGCATCCCTTGGGTATAGGCAGATCCTCATTGGAGGAAAGGATGGCGCTGATCACAGCCAGATCGATGGCCGGGTCGTTTACCCGTATGCCTCCCGCAATGTTGAGGAACACGTCCCTGGAAGCCAGCCTGAATCCTGCTTTCTTCTCCAGAACAGCCAGCAGCATGTTCAGACGCCGGGTATCGAAGCCGGTGGAGGATCGCTGTGGTGTGCCATAGACCGCTGAGCTCACAAGGGCTTGTGTCTCAATGAGAAATGGCCGTATGCCGTCAATGGTGGCCGATATGGCAATGCCGCTCAGCTCCTCCTCGTAGCGTGATATGAGAAGCTCAGACGGATTGTCCACTTCCCGGAGGCCGTTGTTCTGCATCTCAAATATTCCCAGTTCGTTGGTAGAACCATACCGGTTTTTCACTGAGCGCAAAATGCGGTAATTATGATTGTGATCGCCCTCAAACTGCAGTACAACATCAACGATATGTTCAAGCACCTTGGGCCCGGCCAGGTTGCCTTCCTTATTTATATGTCCGATCAGTATGACAGGCAACTCACGTTCCTTGGCAAACTGGAGAACCCGGTTAGTGCAATCCCTGACCTGTGACACGCTGCCGGGGGATGACTCGATCCTGTCGGAGTATAATGTCTGGACCGAATCAATGATGAGCAGCCGGGGATTCAGTTCTTCCACGTGATGGAGGATATTCTCCATTTGTGTCTCGGCTAGAAAAAAACAATCGGGATTTTTAAGTCCAAGACGGGTTGCCCTCAACCTGACCTGCTGGCTGCTCTCCTCGCCTGACACGTACAATATTTTCTGTTGATCGATGTGCAGGGCTATTTGCAGGGCAAGGGTTGATTTACCTATCCCGGGTTCTCCTCCGATCAGCACCAGGGAACCCGGGACCAGTCCTCCGCCCAATATCCGGTTCATCTCCTTGTTTTTGAGATCCATTCTTTTTTCTTCTGTCGACTCGATCCCGGAGATGAGAAGAGGGGCGGCTCCCTGTTTGATACGAACGGTCCCGCCCGTGGAAGGGGTGGAGATCACTTCCTCCACATAGGTATTCCACTCATTGCATGAGGGGCATTTTCCGATCCACTTGGGAGAAGATACCCCGCAGTTCTGACATACAAAGGCTGTTCTCGCCTTGACCATAACAGTTGCTTGTTGGGTATAAATGTAAGAAATTCCGGTTAACTAATCTACGTTCTGTCAGCCGGATAATTTGTTGATCAGCGCAGAGGTAGAGTGTCCCAGGATGAGGGGAATGACGGCGACCTTCCCGCCGTATCCTTTTACCAGGTCTGCCCCAACGATCTCATGTTCGGCATAATCGCCGCCTTTGACCAGCACGTCGGGGCGGAGGAGGGCAATCAGGTCATATGGGGTGTCTTCATTAAAGTACACCACGTTGTTGACAAATGAGAAAGAGGCGAGCACCAATGCCCTGGTCTGTTCATCCTGGATGGGCCTCCCGGGTCCCTTGATCCGGTTTACCGAACTGTCGGTGTTGAGACCGATGACCAGGATATTACCGTGGTCACGAGCCCTGGCCAGGTATTCAATGTGACCCCTGTGTATCAGATCAAAACAACCGTTGGTAAAAACCACCTTTTGTCCCTTGAATTTCCAAATGGCGCGCAACCGTACCAGGTTTTCAGGAGAAGTAATTTTCCCTTTTATGATTTCTAACTGTTCCATGGTTCAGCGATTCGGATGTTCAACCATTGATGACTTTCGTTTGCTTCCGAATACAATAAGAAATGATATGATTCCTAAAATAATGATCATCAGCGTTTGTGATTCATGCGAGAGGATAGCGTAGGCCATCCCGTCTTCCCGGCTTATGCCGTAAAGAGTGAGACCCAGCGAGACCAGCAGATGATATGTTCCAAAGCCGCCCTGTACGGGCAGGGTCATCCCGATGGATGAAAAAACAAGAATGAACAGGGCATCAAGAAAATCAAGTGCGGATGTGGCGGGCAGGGAGAAAAATAATATATAGGTGGATAACAGATATAACAACCAAATGAGAAAGGTGAAGAAGAGGAACCGGTACATCTTCTTCATGACAAACAGCGACTGTAATCCATTCTTCAGGCCCGCCCATATTTTCCCCAGTTTGCCATAACCCTTGTACTTCTTAAGTCTCTGCCGGAACAGAAATGCGGTAGCCACCAGCCCCAAAATAAGTGCCAGGATGATGATCCACAACAGGAGGGAGTGGTCATGACTGGCCTGGATGGAATTCAGGAAGGGTCCGAACAGGTTCTTGCTTATAAAGGCTCCGAAAACATGTATTCTCGCGAAAAAGACCACTGCCAGAAGGATGATCACCGTCAGGAGATCGAACACCCTTTCCACTATTACAGTACCCACCAGTGATTCCATGGGTATTTTATCCGATTTGCTCAGGGAACCGCATTTTGTTACTTCTCCAATGCGGGGGAATGCCAGGTTGGCAAAGTAACCGATCAGTACGGCCATAGTGGTATAAAACAGCCGTGGTTTATAACCCATCGGTTCGATCTGGAGGTTCCAGCGGTAAGCTCTTGCCACATGGGCTGCCAGCATGATCACCATGCCTGCAAACACCCAGGCATAACGGGCGTTTTTAATATCTGACCAGAAATCTCCCAGACGGATGCCTCTGAATGAAAGGTAAAGAAGAAGTATTCCCATGGAGAGGAACAACAGGAATTTAAGTGTGTTAAGGAGTATTTGCCGGGGAGAAGCCACTAATGAACAAGTTTATTGGTGGTGGTATCGGGGAATACGAGTGAGGGCTTAAACACTCTCGCTTCCACAGGATCCATAGTGGCATAGGAGAGGATAGTAACAATATCACCGATGGCTGCCTTGCGGGCTGCAGGGCCATTCATGCATATGACGCCCGATCCCCTCTCTCCCCTGATGACATAGGTGTCAAGCCTCTCTCCATTGTTGAGGTTCACTACCTGAACCTTCTCATTCTCGATCAGGTTGGCTGCATCCATTAAATCCTCATCAATAGTGATGCTGCCGACATACTGGAGATTGGTTTCAGTAACGGTGACCTTATGAATCTTTGATTTGACGATCTCAATAAACATGGCGGTTCAAAATTACAAATTAAATCTGATATTATCTATCAGCCGTACATTCCCCAGCCATACAGCAATACAACCAATTTTACCGCCCGGTTCATCCCAGCGTTTCACCGGTGTCAGGGTACGGTCATCCACAATTTCGAAATATTCCAGGCGGAATGCCGGTAAACCGCAGAACTGATCTGTTACCCATTCTTTTACTTCCTTCACTCCCGCTCTCTCAGCCCTTCGAAGAGCTTGAAAAAGAATGCCTGAAATCATCGGTGCCAGCTTCCGGTCATCGGATGTTAGCAACATATTTCTGGAACTCATGGCCAGACCATCCTTCTCCCTGACGATGGGACAGGCTATAACTTCCACCGGGTATCCCAGCTGGTGCGTCATATGCTTTATAATGGTCAATTGCTGGAAATCCTTCTCGCCAAAATACGCTTTGCGGGGCTGAACAAGGTCAAAAAGACGGGTGACCACCTGCACTACCCCGTTGAAATGCCCTGGACGATATTTCCCTTCCATCGTCTTGTCGAGCCTTCCCATGTTAAAAACACGATGATCAGGTTTCGGATAAATCGTGTCAATCGAAGGCTGGAATACAATATCGTCCTTCCTCAGGATCATCCGTAACTTCTTCAGGTCTTTTTCAGGTTCCCTCGGGTAACGCACATAGTCATTCTGATCATTGAACTGGGTTGGATTTACGAAAATACTCACCACAGTGAGCTCACTTTCTTTTGCAGCCCTTGATATGAGAGATAAATGGCCTTTATGGAGAGCTCCCATGGTGGGGACAAACCCGACGGAACGGCCAGCATCCTTCTCCTTGTCGAGCCGGCCCCGTAACCCTTTAACAGTGGTAATAACCTGCATGCTTTGCAATATCAGAAGACAAAGATAAGTATTTATTCAACCCGGTTCTTTTGACAGAATGTTACAGTGTAGTGTATTCATTTACAGCAACAAAAATATATCTGATTTTTTTTACTAAATTTGTAGGATGTTTCTCATCAATGCATGGTTGGATGGAGAATAAAAAGGTCTTATTCATTTCGCAGAAAATCTATCCATATTTACCTGAGGATGAGATGTCAAAGATTGGACGCATGCTTCCTCAGGGCATACAGGAGCGGGGGAAGGAGATCAGGACCTTCATGCCAAAGTTCGGATCAATCAATGAAAGAAGGAACCAGCTGCATGAAGTTATCCGGCTTTCGGGCATGAATCTTATCATCGATGAAACCGACCATCCCCTGATCATCAAGGTTGCATCCATCCAGTCGGCCCGAATGCAGGTTTACTTTATCGATAACGAGGATTATTTCCAGCGCAAATTTATATTCAAGGATTCATCCGAAAAGGAATTTGTTGATAATGATGAACGGGCCATCTTTTTTGCCCGCGGTGTTCTTGAAACGGTGCGTAAGCTGCGATGGTCTCCCGATATAATCCATTGTCATGGCTGGTTTACATCACTGGTGCCGCTGTATGTGAAACGCTCCTATCGCGACGATCCGCTCTTTGCCGATTCGAAAGTCGTATATTCGATCTATAGCGAAAAATTTGAAAAACCATTGAACAAATCCTTTAGCAGAAAGGTTTTACTGGAAGGTATTACCGATCATGATATCGCAATCATAAAAGAAAGGCCGGATTATATAAACATTAATAAACTGGCAATAAACATGTCGGACGCCGTGATACAGGGTAGTGCAAAGATTGATCCCGAACTGCTGAGATATGTTAAAAATAAGAAAAGGAAATTCCTCGGGTACCAGCAAGAAGAGGCATACGTGGATGCCTTTTCAAAATTCTATGACCAACTGTTAGGCAATTAGTTGAAAGTGAAATGGCAGCCTTAATTCCTGAGTATTTTTTCACGCATCAGTTCCTCTAATTATTTTTACTTTCCCTGATTTTCCCCTGTCAGATATTGAAATAACACTTTTTAATATGTGTGGTATTGTTGGATATATAGGTAACAAGGAAGCCTATCCGATATTGCTGAATGGATTACAGCGGCTTGAGTACCGCGGGTATGATTCCGCGGGAATTTCCATCCTGGGTGACCAGGTGAAGGTGTATAAGAAAAAGGGGAGAGTGGGCGATCTGGCCGATATGATTGGATCGGATAATGTGTCAGGAACCATGGGTATTGGCCATACCCGCTGGGCTACACACGGAGAACCCAATGATATCAATGCTCATCCCCACGTTTCGATGAATGGGAAATTCATCCTCATCCATAACGGGATCATCGAAAACTATGCCCGCCTTAAGCAACGACTGCTGAACAACGGATATTCTTTCAGGAGTGAGACGGATACTGAAGTGCTGGTAAACCTGATAGAATATATCTATCTGAAAAGCAAGATGAATGCTGAAATAGCGTTGCGGCTTGCACTAACAAAAGTGATCGGTGCCTATGGACTGGTGCTGATGTGCGTGGATGAGCCCGGTCAGCTTCTCGCTGCCAGGAAAGGCAGTCCCCTGGTCATCGGCGTGGGTGAAGGTGAATATTTCCTCGCCTCCGATGCTACCCCTATCGTGGAACACACCCGAAGTGTGATATACATGGACGATGAGGATGTAGCTGTGATCAAAAGGAACGAACTGAAGCTGAAAACCATCAGGAATGTACCGCAAACACCGAAAATACATCAGCTTGACCTGGAGATCGGGGAGATCGATAAGAATGGTTTTGAGCATTTCATGCTGAAGGAAATATTTGAGCAGCCGCGTGCCATCGAAGATACGTTTCGGGGCAGAATAATAGCCGGCAAAAGCGATATCCACCTGGGTGGTCTCCATCATGTGATGGACCGCCTGGTGAATGCAAAAAGAATCATCGTTGTTGGCTGCGGCACATCGTGGCATGCCGGGCTCGTGGGTGAATATCTTTTCGAGGACCTGGCCCGTATACCCGTGGAGGTGGAATATGCTTCGGAGTTCCGCTACCGCAATCCGTTGATCACTAAAGAAGATGTGGTTATTGCTATAAGCCAGAGCGGCGAGACGGCTGATACCCTTGCAGCGGTGCGCCTGGCCAAACAAAACGGAGCCCTGGTACTGGGCATATGCAATGTGGTGGGATCCTCCGTCTCGAGGGAAACCGATGCCGGTGTGTTCACCCATGCCGGCCCGGAGATCGGTGTGGCATCCACAAAAGCCTTCACAGCACAGGTAACCGTCCTGGCAATGATGGCCCTGCTGCTCGGACATAGAAAAGAGGCAATTCCCGTAAGGAAATACCGGCTGATGATCAGGGAACTGCTGCAAATACCGGAAAAGATCGAAAGAATCCTCAGTGATTATAAGAAAATAAGAACACTGGCTGAGATGTTCAGGGATGTAACCAATTTCCTCTACCTCGGCAGAGGCTATCTCTTTCCTGTTGCCCTTGAGGGAGCCCTTAAAATGAAGGAGATCTCATACATCCATGCAGAGGGGTATCCTGCCGCTGAAATGAAGCATGGTCCTATCGCCCTCATCGACCACAAAATGCCCGTGGTTGTGATCGCCACAAAGGATAATTCATACGATAAAATCGTTAGTAATATCCAGGAGGTGAAGGCCAGGAACGGCCTTATTATTGCCGTGGTGAATGAGGGCGATACCGTTATCAGTGCGCTGGCCGATCATGTGATGGAAGTCCCCATCCTTGAAGCTGCCCTGGCGCCGCTGACCACTGTCATCCCTCTCCAGCTGCTTTCTTACTATATCGCCGTGCTCAGGGGATGCAATGTAGACCAGCCCAGAAACCTGGCCAAATCGGTTACGGTGGAATAAGGGCGCTAAAAGGATCTTCTTTGGTATTGCTTTTCGTAATAGCTCTCATATTCACCTGTGGTGATGTGATCCATCCATTCCTGGTTTTGAAGGTACCAGTCAACGGTTTTCTCCAGCCCCTCTTCCAGCGGCATGGATGGTTTCCAGCCCAGCTCCGACATGAGCTTGGTGCAATCTAACGCGTACCGGTAGTCATGGCCGGCACGATCCTTTACATACCGGATCAATGCGGCAGAACTGCCGGCCTTTCTTCCCAGTTTCCGGTCCATGATCTCACACAGCTGCCCGATAAGATCAATATTCCTGCGTTCGCTTAACCCTCCTATGTTGTATGTTTCCCCTTTTCTCCCCTTATGGAAGATCAGGTCAATAGCCACGGCATGATCCAGTACATAGAGCCAGTCGCGTATATTCTCTCCTTTCCCGTATACAGGCAACGGTTTGTTCAGCTGTATATTCCTGATCATCAGCGGGATCAGCTTCTCGGGAAACTGGTTCGGACCATAATTGTTTGAACAGTTGGAAATAAGGATGGGTATTCCATAGGTATGGTAATACGCCCTGACCAGGTGATCGGCGGCTGCCTTGGACGCCGAATACGGGCTTCGCGGATCATACGGGCTCTGTTCCGTAAATCTTCCCTCCGGACCGAGAGATCCGTATACCTCGTCGGTGGAGATGTGATAGAAACACTTATTCTCATAAGCGCCTTTCCAACGGTCCCTGGCCGCGATGAGAAGATTACCTGTACCCATGACGTTTGTATGAAGGAACTCCATGGGATCGGCGATAGACCTGTCCACGTGCGACTCGGCTGCCAGATGGATCACGCTGTCTATGTCCCACCGGCCGAACAGTTCCCTGACAAATTTCTCATCCCTGATATCTCCCCTGATAAAGGTGTAATTTACGGTATTCTCCACATCACGGAGATTTTCAAGGTTACCGGCATAGGTAAGGTAGTCGAGGTTCAGGATATGGTACTGCGGGTATCGGTTCACGAACAGGCGCACCACATGCGATCCGATAAACCCGGCGCCACCTGTGATGAGGATCGTACGATGAAAGTCATCCGGACGTTTCATGGTTTCTTTTTTCTGAGTTGTTGCTCCCAGTTCCATGCGCTCAGCATAGCTTCGTCGAGGCTTTTCACTGCCACCCAGCCCAGTTCCCGGTTGGCCAGGGATGCGTCTGCCCATACCTTTTCAATATCCCCTGCGCGCCGCCCGGTAAAACGGTAGTTGAGCTTTACCCCGGAAACCCGTTCAAAGGATTGAATGACCTCCAGGACGCTGTACCCGTGGCCCGTTCCGAGATTGAATACCTCAAAAGGCAGGGTGTTTCTCCCTTCCAGCAAGCGTGCGATGGCTGCCACATGAGCCCTGGCAAGGTCGACAACATGCAGGTAATCACGGATGGCCGTGCCGTCAGGGGTATCATAGTCATGGCCGAAGACCAGCAGCTCTTTCCTCAGGCCAATGGCAGTCTGGGTGATGTAAGGCACCAGGTTATCGGGCACTCCCGGGGGCAGCTCACCGATGTGAGCGGAAGGATGGGCTCCAATAGGGTTGAAGTACCGCAATGAGATGCAGTTCTTCCCCCGGCAAGCCTGTATGAAATCGTATAGTATCTCCTCGGAGATCTTCTTGGTATTGCCGTAAGGCGAACCGGGTTTCTGTACCGGGGCATCCTCGGTCACCGGCAACCGTTCCGGCTGACCATACACGGTGCATGAGGATGAGAACACCATATGCGGTATGCCGTGCTCCTCCATCCCCTGGAGCAAATGGATCAGTGAAAGAAGATTGTTGCGGTAATACTTGAGCGGTTTATTCACCGATTCACCAACCGCCTTATGAGCGGCAAAATGAATAATGGCCGATGCCCCCGTATGATCCCTGAAAAACTTCATCACCCTCTTTTCATTGCAGAGGTCGAATTTTTCAAACTGCGGACGCCAGCCCGTTATCTTTTCAATTCCATCCAGCACATGGATGTCGGAGTTGGAAAGGTCATCCACAATGATCACATCGTAGCCTTCCTGCATCAGCTCCACCACCGTGTGTGATCCGATGTACCCTGTTCCTCCGGTGACCAGTATCGTGGGTTTCATGGCTTACAGGCTCCAGTATTTCAGAGTATGAACCTTGCCTCGGTAGAGGCCTTTCACATCGACCAGTATGCCGTCAGGCCCGGTGAGGGAGAAGAAATCATCCTCGGTAAGGGACAGGAACTCCCGGTGGCTCACCGCCACGATCACCGCATCATAATGGTTCCCCGTCTTTGTAATGAGGGTGTATCCGTATTCCTTTTTTACTTCTTCCGGCGATGCCCAGGGATCCATCACATCCACGTTCACCCCGTAGGAATACAGTTCATTCACTATATCGGCCACCTTAGAATTTCGGATGTCGCTCACATTTTCCTTGAAGGTGGTGCCGAGAATCAGCACATGGGCATTCTTGATATTCTTGTCGGCCGCGCTGATCTTTTTCACGGTTTGTTTGGCGATGTATCGTCCCACGGAGTCGTTCAGGAAACGGCCGGCATTGATGATCTGGGCATGATAACCCAGTTCCTTTGCCTTGAAGGAGAGGTAGTAGGGATCCACGCCGATACAATGCCCGCCTACCAAGCCGGGGTAAAATTTCAGGAAGTTCCATTTGGTGGCGGCCGCTTCAAGAACCTCGTAAGTGTTGATTCCCATCCTGTTGAAAATGATGGACAGCTCATTCATGAAGGCGATGTTAATGTCGCGCTGCGTGTTCTCAATGATTTTCGCCGCCTCAGCCACCTTGATTGAACCGGCACGGTATACTCCCGCCTGAATGATCAATTCATATGTTTTTGCGATGGTATCCAGCGCTTCGGTATCATTGCCTGATACCACTTTTTTTATCCGTGTAAGAGAATGTTCACTGTCTCCCGGGTTTATCCTCTCGGGAGAAAATCCCACCTTAAAATCTTCTCCCACGATCAGTCCCGAGAGCTGTTCCAGAAGAGGTATGCAATCTTCCTCAGTGCAGCCCGGGTAAACGGTGGATTCGTACACCACGTAATCTCCCTTCTTGAGGATACGACCAACGGTTTCTGTTGCCCTCATCAGGGGCTTCAGGTCAGGAAGATTATGCTCGTCGATGGGTGTAGGAACCGCCACGATATGAAAGGCGGCATCCTTCAGATCGTCGGGATGGGAAGTGAAAATGATATGCGTATCATGGAATGCTTCCGGCGGTAACTCTTTGCTCGGATCAATGTTCTTTCTCATCAAAAGGATACGGTCTTCGCGGATGTCGAATCCTATCACCGGTACCTTGCGGGCAAACTCCAGTGCAATAGGCAGTCCGACATATCCCAGGCCGATGACGCTTATCTTCTTCTTCCCGGATTTCAGTTCTTCATAAAGGCTCATAAATAAACGTATTGGTTAATCGAGTCGTTTGCAGAAAGGATGGTAATCGCCGGTAAGGCCTGTCGGACGGGCATTCCTTATCTGGTAAGCCGTATGTATTGAATTTTTTGTTTCTGCAATGCCAAATCCCTGTCCTGAAAGGATTTTTTTATAGCTCTCGGTGTGCAGGTCGGAAAATCCATCGCTGAACTCAATTTCTTCGCCGTTGACGGAAATGGAGCGGAAGGTGCGGATCCCCCTGTCACGTACTTCCCGGGGCAGGTCGTTGTAATTCACGCTCAGGAACCAGCGTACACGCGCCTTTTCCAAACGCATAAATCCGGATGCTTTCGACTTTTCCAGGATATGTACGGTGTTCTCCGTCACTTCGCCAAATATCCATGTGAGCATATCGAAGAAGTGGATGCCGATGTTGGTAGCTATCCCTCCCGATTTTTCAATATTGCCTTTCCAGGAAATGAAATACCAGTGCCCGCGGCTGGTAATATAGGTGAGGTCAATATCGTATACTTTATCCGCGGGGCCTTTCATCACTTTGTCCTTCAGTGAGGCGATGGCCGGATGCAGCCGGAGCTGTAAGATATTATATACTTTCCTGCCTGTCTCCTTCTCTATTTCTGTCAGCGCATCAATATTCCACGGGTTCAGCACCATGGGTTTCTCGCAGATGGCATCCGCATTATGCCGGAGGGCGAAACGGATGTGGGCATCGTGAAGGTAATTGGGTGAGCAGATGCTGACATAGTCCACCCGCGTCCCCTGTCGCCTGATCTTTTCTATGTGCCTGTCAAAACGTTCAAACTCAACGAAGAAGTCGGCTTCGGGGAAATAGTGATCCAGCTTACCCACGCAGTCAAACGGATCGAGTGCAGCCAGCAACTGATTCCCGGTATCCTTGATGGCTCTGAGATGCCGTTCAGCAATGAAACCGGCCACCCCGATGAGTGCAAAATTCCGCGGTACATCCATGTATTACACGTGTAAGGGTTATTTGAGATGAGTGCAATAAAATTACAAAAAACTAATCCGTTTTAGTCACCTGGCCGTCCTTCAGCATGTATTTTTGCCCGCTTTCCGGGCACACGGCCACAGGGTTCTCATTGAAATTCAGCCGGTGGCCATACTCGCTCATCCAGCCCGTCTGCCTGGCCGGGTTACCCACGACGAGGGCATAGGGCTTGATATCCTTTGTTACCACCGCCCCGGCGCCCACAAATGCGTATTCACCGATCACGATGCCACAGACAATGGTTGCGTTAGCCCCTATGGTGGCGCCCCTCTTCACCAGTGTGCGCACGTACTGGTCGCGCCTGACCACCGCACTGCGCGGGTTGATGATGTTGGTGAATACCATCGACGGACCAAGGAACACGTCATCCTCGCAGATTACCCCGGTATAGATGGACACATTGTTCTGAACCTTTACATTCCTTCCCAGCACCACACCGGGCGAAATCACCACGTTCTGCCCCAGGTTGCACTGCTCACCGATTACAGCGCCTGTCATGATATGGGTGAAATGCCAGATCTTCGTTCCCCTGCCAATGAAACATCCCTCATCAATGACGGCGGTCTCGTGCGAAAAATAATCGTTTGCCATAGCTCAGTGCTTTTGAAAAAACTCAAGTATCGATTCGATAATATACAACTGCTGGTCCTCTTCCATCTCGGTATGGACAGGCAGTGAGAGAACCTGCCGGCATAACCTGCCGGTGACGGGGAAATCTTCCACCTGGTAGCCGAGATACCGGTATGCCACCTGGGTATGTAAGGGAGAAGGATAGTATATCATGGTGGGAATGCCTTTGGCCCTGAGGTATTCTTTCAGCCTGTCCCTGTCGTCGGGATGCAGCTTCAGGGTATACTGGTGAAAGATATGTGTGGAGAATGAACTACGGGCCGGCAGGGTGATCCTCTGCTGTTGCTTCAGCGCCTGATCGTATACTTCGGCCACCCGTTGTCTCCGGCGGTGGTATTCGTCCAGGAATTTCAGTTTCACCTTCAGGACGGCGGCCTGCAGCGTGTCGAGCCGTGAGTTGATTCCCACACGGTCATAGCGGTACCGTTCCGCCATGCCATGGTTGGCTGTGGAACGGATTTTTTCGGCCAACCGGTCATCGTTGGTAAAGCACGCGCCACCATCACCGTAACAGCCCAGGCTTTTGGAGGGGAAGAATGAGGTGCATCCGATGGTACCCAGCGTTCCGGCCTTGCTTTTCCGGCCATCACCGCCGATGTAATCAGCGCCCAAGGCCTGGGCCGTGTCTTCAATCACATACAACCGGTGTTCCCGTGCTATGTCAAGAATGGGTTCCATCTCAGCGCACTGCCCGAAAAGGTGTACCGGTATGATGGCACGGGTTTTAGGGCCGACGAGTTTTTCTATGGAAGAGGGAGTGATATTGAACGTGCCGGGATCGACATCGGCCAGCACCGGCTTCATACCAAGAAGGGCTATCGCCTCAACGGTCGCAATAAAGGTAAAATCGGGAGTGATCACCTCGTCGCCCGGCTGCAGATCAAGGGCCATCAGCGCCAGCTGAAGAGCATCGGTGCCGTTGGCACAGGGGATGACATGCCGAACACCCAGGTACTGTTCCAGGCGAGCGCTGAACTCCCCTATGGCCGGTCCGTTGATGAATGCAGTGGATTCGAGCACCCCTTGCATCGCCTCATCGATCTCCTTTCTTATATGACGGTACTGCCCGTAAAGGTCAACCATCCTGATCTCTTTCATTCGCGGGAAGTTTTTACGAAGATAGCTATTTATTTGGTTCTCATTACTCCCTCAAACCCCGCCTCATCCATGGCTGCCAGACAAACAGAATATTATTTTACCCGTAACAGTGCCCATTTCCTCCCGAATATGCCAGGTAAAAAGAGTCCGGGCACCCGGTGTTCGATACCTGCATGTTCCGGACCGTTTAACAATCCTGGATGACAGGATATAAATTACTGAATTAATTAATGAATTCCCTCTCATTTAATTCAGTAATTTGTTTTGAATGAATATTTTGGCAGTTTTTATCTCCTATGTATATGAAAATAACGGTATTTTATTACCTTTGTGTTCGCTGAAGAAGAAATGGACATAACGATTTACATAAAAGAACTGTTGTATCTGCATGATTGTGTGATCGTTCCGGATTTTGGAGGCTTCGTGGCCAATTACAAGCCCGCCGAGATCAATTTTTCGCAGAACACTTTTGCTCCCCCTTCAAAAACCATCGGGTTTAACAGCGTTCTTACCCATAATGACGGTCTGCTGATCAGCTATATGAGTGAGCAGACCCACCTGGGATATGTGGATGTGAAACGTATGGTGGATGAGTTCGTTGCTTCAGCCCTCCGCAGGCTTGAAGGAGGAAAGAAGATCGCCATGGAGGATATCGGCGTGTTCTATTATGATACACAGAAAAACCTGCAGTTTGAACCCGACCACTCCATTAATTTCCTTATCGATTCGTACGGCCTTTCGTGGTACCAGTTCGCACCCTTGCAGAAGTACGATGTACAGAAAAGAATTGAAAGGAAGACCAGGGATCATGAACCGGCTGAGAGAATGAGCCTTAACCGGACCGTCCGTAGAATACTTATTGGCGTTCCTTTCCTGGTGGCCCTGGCATTGATACCTCTCCGGACGGGATTCCGCGATACCACACAAAGGAATTATTCTTCCTTCAATATAGTGAAAACATCAACCATGCCGGTACAGCAGCAATCCGTGGATGAGAAAGCCATTGATTACAGCGAAGCTTTGGGCAGAGGGAGTGCCGTGACGGCAGAGTCCCAAAACACAAGGATACAGGAGGATGAAGCCAAACCTGCATCACCGGCTGTGGCAGAGGAACAGGTATCCGATCCCGGGGAGCAAATGCAGTTTTTCATTATTGCCGGCAGTTTCCGGTCGATGCAGAACGCAGAAAAACTGCAGAATGACATCCTTTCCGATGGTTTTGTCTCCAGGATCCTCAGCAACCGACAGGGCATGTACCGGGTTACGCTGGGAGAATATACGGACAGGCAATCGGCCGTTCTGGCCCTGAACCGCATCAGGAAAATACCCGGAAGGGAAGAGGTATGGCTGCTGGGTAATTGAATCCAAATGATCCTCCCTCCTCTTTGTTCTGGACAAATATCACATTCCTCAGATTTTCACCTCGTTCCTGCTATTACACCCACTTCTTAACGCTGACCCCAAACCCTTTTCACAGGTCATTTCTTCATAATGGTGACAAAGGGATCATTCCCGCCTCCTGTATATCAGTCCACTGAACATACGGATGCCTGTCGAAGGCAGGCATAGCGGCCTGACTGTCCGGGGTTGCTCCAGTATTCCGGTTCCTTCAACGAGGAAAGAGGACGGTGTAATAATAACATACAGGTATGGCGGGGCTACCGGTCACTTAACCACCGAACCGTTACCGGTGGTTTCATCGGGGGCGATCCACAGCAGTTTTCCGTCGGTATCCTCGGCTGTCAAAATCATTCCTTTCGATTCAATACCCCTGATGGTTCTTGGCTCGAGGTTGGCCAGGATCAGCACTTTCTTCCCTACGATGGATTCCGCGCTAAAGAAGCCGGCGATACCTGAGACCACTACCCGCTGGTCAAAGCCGGTGTCGAGCTTCAGTTTCAGAAGTTTGTCGGTTTTTGGTATTCTTTCCGCCTTGAGTATGGTAGCCGTTCGTATGTCCATTTTCAAAAAGTCATCGTAGTTCACCGGTGGTTTGGCTGGTGCAACGGCCTTACCGGGTCGGTTGTTGTTCAGCCTGTTCGAATGAAGTTTCGCCACTTGTTTTTCAATCACCTCGTCATCGATTTTCTCGAACAGCAGTTCAGGTTTGTTGAGTTGGTGGCCGGCAGCCAGGAGGTCTTTTTCGCCGATACGGTCCCATACCATATTGTCAACATTCAGGAACCCCCGGAGCTTTTTCATGCTGAAGGGGAGGAAGGGTTCCATAAGGACCGACAGGTTGACCGCGATCTGCAGTGCCACATTGAGGATGGTCTTCACCCGTTCCGGGTCGGTCTTGATCACGATCCACGGTTCCTGCTCCGCGAGGTACTTGTTCCCGAGCCGTGCCAGTCCCATTGCCTCGTTGAGGGCCTCCCTGAAACGGAACAGGTCGAGACTATTTTCAACCCTTCCGCGTATAGAGGGGATTTCTTCCAGGGTGTGTTTATCGTTCGTGGTCATGTTGGTTGCCACAGGAACCCTGCCGTCGAAATATTTTTGTGTGAGCACCAATGCGCGGTGAACAAAATTGCCGAGCACGGCCACCAGCTCGTTGTTGTTTCTTGACTGAAAATCTTTCCAGGTAAAATCGTTGTCCTTTGCTTCGGGAGCATTGGCGCAGAGCACGTACCGCAACACATCTTCCTTCCCTGGGAACTCCCTGAGGTATTCATGAAGCCAGACGGCCCAGTTACGCGAGGTGGATATTTTATTCCCTTCGAGGTTCAGGAACTCATTGGCCGGCACATTGTCGGGAAGGATATAGCTACCCTCTGCACGGAGCATCGCGGGAAAGATGATGCAATGAAAAACGATATTGTCTTTACCGATGAAATGTATCAGGCGTGTTTCAGGATCTTTCCAGTATTTTTCCCAATCGGGTGTGAGTTCGCGGGTGGCTGAGATATAACCGATAGGAGCGTCGAACCACACGTACAGCACCTTGCCCCTGGCACCTTCGACGGGGACGGGCACACCCCACTCGAGGTCGCGGCTTACGGCACGTGGCTGCAGCCCCTGGTCGAGCCATGACTTGCACTGACCGTACACATTCGTCTTCCATTCCTTATGTTCCTCGAGGATCCATGTTTTCAGGAACGGCTCATACTCTTCCAGAGGGAGGAACCAGTGGTTGGTTTTTTTCAGCACGGGTTTGCTGCCGCTGATGGTCGACCGCGGGTTTTTCAGGTCGGTGGGGCTGAGGGATGTGCCACATCTCTCACACTGGTCGCCATACGCGCTCTCATAACCACAGCTGGGACAGGTGCCCATGATGTAACGGTCGGCCAGGAACTGTCCGGCCTCCTCATCATAATACTGCTCCGTGGTTTTTTCGATAAACTTGTTTTTATTATACAGGTTGAGAAAAAATGCCGAGGCGGTTTCATAATGGACGGGTGAAGAGGTGCGGGCATAAATATCGAAAGTGATGCCAAACTGCTCGAACGCCGTTTTATTGAGCGTGTGATACCTGTCAACAATGGCCTGGGGGGAAATCCCTTCCTGGCGGGCTTTAAGAGTAATAGGCACTCCGTGCTCGTCGCTTCCGCAGATGGAAATCACATCCGCCCCTTGCAGCCTCAGGTAACGCGTGTAGATATCGGAAGGAACGTAAACACCTGCCAGGTGACCAATATGGAGGGGCCCGTTGGCATAGGGAAGGGCTGAGGTTACCAGGGTACGTTTATATTTTTTCATCGGTATCGGAGTTGTTCTGTTGAATAGCCTGAAAAAAGTTCAGCAAATATACAAGTATTACGTAACTCTGAAAAAAGGAAATGATGATTTATGACCGGAGCCGGCGGGGTGTATCCCCACTCTGTAGAGGAGGGTTACAAACAGCCCGGGTGAAGAGATAATGAGAAAGGGGTATTACCAGTGACTGGATCCCAGCCCTTTCAGAAGGTATTTGTGCAGGAAATCCGACCAGGCCCAGTCGGGGTCATCCCACATCCACGTATGGTAAAGGAAGGTCATCTCAAGATTCAGTTTTACCAGGATAATAAGTACAATGGATAATCCTATGGCCGTAATAGGTGTTTTTCTCCCATACACGGACCCGAACACCCATGCCAGCGGCAGGGCAAGGAAGGCATAGTACTCGACGAATCCGCGGTGGCCGAACGATGCCGCAAAGGTATAGGCCCACCAGCTTGCGTTGATATAAAGAACGAGGGTGAGCATCAGCAGGATAGCCGGGGCATGCAGGATCTTCCTGCCCAGGGTAATGAACAGCCCTGTCCAGGCTATGATCATCAGGGGGGTATACACCAGCCAGCCGCCTTTATTGCCGAACAGAACGGTGACGAGTTGCGGGCGGTTCCAGTAGATAAACCTCTCCTGTGTATATGAATAGACAAGGTATTTACCGGTAACGGCGTGCCAGTATAGGAACTGCGGTATGAAAACAATGAATGCGATACCTGCCATGAACAGCAGCCAGCGATAGTTTTTCAGCAGGAACAGGATCCTGTTCCGCAGCTGATGCCATGAATATACATCGTAGAGCAAGATGAGAACGGTGATGACAATGGCGGCAGGACGCATAAGAACGGCAAGGGCGAGGACTCCTCCGGTCAGAAGACTGTTCGTCCATCCCGGTTTTTCAAGGAATGAAGGGAGAATATAAAGGTAAGCTGAGAAGAGGAAGAAGGAACAGGCATGTGTATATCCTGCCTGAGCGATGGTGTAATAAGTGAGGTTTGTGGCGAAATAGACCATCAATACGGACAGGAGGGATATGAAAACGTTGAAGTGACGGCGCAACACCCGGAAAAGGAGGATCAGACCGGCGAAAACATATACCATGGTACCGGTCAGGATCAGGAATCCGTATACCGGGGTGTAGCCTGTGGTTGGCTGTTGCATCACTTTGCTAACCAGGTGACCAAGAAAAAAGAATGGTGCCTGGAGGATGGCCAGTCCGCAGGTATATTGGTTCAGCATGTTTCCGTTGCCGGCAGGCCGGGCATAGGGTAACTGGCGGATATCCATCCCGAGGAACCAGGCGGGCAGATACTGGTAGTAACCCAACGCATCGCTGGTCAGCACCATTTCGTAACTGCGCTGGTAATTTTTGTAGTATGTATGCGAGAGAAGAAAATTTACGGAAAAGAAGAGAATACCTGTCAGGAGCCAGGGCATCCGTTTCCGCCATTTACCTGAAGATTCCATAACGTAAGATTAAATATACAGCCCGTATCCCGTCTATCCATGTGATCTTTTTACCCTCCCTGTAGGTTCTGCCATGGTAAGATATACCCACCTCATAAATCCTGATCCCCGGTATCCTGGCCATTTTAGCCGTCACCTCCGGTTCAAAGCCGAACCGTCGTTCCCTGAGATCTATTTTCCGCAGGATTTCAGTACGGAAGAGCTTATAGCCGCATTCCATGTCGGTAAGGTTGAGGTTGGTGAACAGGTTTGACAGGAAGGTAAGCCAGCGGTTACCAACGGAGTGCCAGAAGAACAGTATGCGGTGGGGTTTATCGCCGACAAACCGTGAGCCATAGACCACATCTGCAAATCCGTTGATGACCGGTTTCAGCAGTTGATCGTAATCACCGGGGTCATATTCAAGATCGGCATCCTGGATGATAATGCTATCGCCTCCGGCCATCCTGATTCCTGTATGGATGGCCGCTCCCTTCCCCTGGTTTGTCTCATGTTCACAATAATGTATCATCCGATCAGGATGTCTGGCTATATACTCCCTCACCTGCTCTGCGGTACGGTCGGTGGAACCGTCATTCACGATAATGATCTCTTTCCCGATGCCGCCGGTCAGAATGGCACCGAAAATTCTGTCGAGGAGTGTGACAATGGTCCCTTCTTCATTGAAGACGGGAATGATGATGGATAA
Source organism: Bacteroidales bacterium (assembly GCA_034678415.1). Taxonomy (GTDB): domain Bacteria; phylum Bacteroidota; class Bacteroidia; order Bacteroidales; family VadinHA17; genus JAXDBV01. The sequence continues at coordinate 253 of JAXDBV010000151.1, read as the reverse complement.
CAACCGGATCATTGGGACACAGGATTTGATGTGTGGAGGACGGAAAGAACTATCCCTGCCCGCTGGCCGGGCCGGCGATTGCCCTTTACAGACCGACCAGCCGTGATGAACAGGTTATATCTGAAATTCTTCATCAGGGAATCAGGTGTTCCGTTTTATCGTATATTTAAGGTTCAACAAATATACTGGTATTGCCTGATTTTGAAAAGCTCCGGTTATGATCATTCCTGATTACCTGAAAGAAGGGGATAGA
>JAXDBV010000150.1:0-4763 GCA_034678415.1 Bacteroidales bacterium | reverse complement strand
AAGTGAAGTTGCAGCTGGATAAGACAAGGAAAAAGTACCATGATGCCCGTCATCACTGTTATGCCTGCAGGTTAGGCACAGCACAGGTGTCGTCACGCAGTGTTGACGACGGTGAACCTGCCCATACGGCGGGAGCCCCTATCCTCGGTCAGATCCAGGCTTTCCAGCTTACCAATATTCTTGTTATCGTAGTAAGGTACTTCGGCGGCACCCTGCTGGGGACAGGAGGGCTGATACAGGCATACAAATCCGCGGCCAGGGAGGCATTGCTGAAGGCAACGATCATAACCATCAGCAAGGAAAAACGGATCAGGATATGTTATGATTACGGGGATCTCAACATGGTGATGAAGATCGTGGGTGAGGAACATGTGACAATACATCGTCAGCAGTTTGACAGACAATGCATCATGGAACTGGGTTTGCGGGCAGGCGAAGCCGGACGGGTTGTGGAACGCCTGAGGAATGTACCATCCATCGCTGTGTCATTATCGGAAGAACAGCCATAAGCGCATCGAAAAAGTTATTAAAAGATTTTCACCAACCCCACCGGTTCAGCCGGTTGTTCTGTATATTTGTCTGTCCTTTCTTGTTCTTTTCAGATTTTAAATCCGCCGCTGAATGAAACACAAAAGTCTTGTATCCATTGAAGACTATCATAAGGAGGAATATCTTCGTATCCTTGATCTTGCCGCGGAGTTTGAGTCACAACCGCCGTCAGATCTGTTAAGGGGCAAGGTAGTAGCCACCTTGTTCTTTGAACCTTCCACCAGGACACGCCTCAGTTTTGAAAGTGCGGTCAGCCGGCTGGGAGGCAGGATCATCGGCTTTTCCGACTCATCCACTTCGAGTGTTACCAAAGGAGAATCACTGAAAGATACCATCAAAACGGTGAGCAACTATTGTGACCTCATCGTGATGAGGCATCCTGTAGAAGGCAGTGCCAGGTATGCCAGTGAAGTAGCTTCCGTACCGGTGATCAACGCCGGTGACGGCGCCAATCAGCATCCCACACAGACCCTCCTCGACATGTATTCCATCCAGAAGACACAGGGCACATTGAACAACCTGAACATTTTTATGATCGGTGACCTGAAATACGGGCGTACAGTACACTCCCTTCTCATGGCAATGTCAAAATTCTCCCCCACCTTCCACTTCATTTCCCCCGAAGAGCTCAGGATGCCCGATGAATACAAGCATTACCTCGGACAACTGGGGCTCAGATATTCCGAACACCGGGATATCACCAGCATCATTGACGAGGCTGACATCATCTATATGACAAGGGTGCAGAAAGAGCGATTCTCCGACCCGGTGGAATACGAGAAGGTCAAAAACATCTATGTACTGAAAAACCATATGCTCGGGAATACGAAGGACAACCTGAGAGTGTTGCATCCTCTGCCAAGGGTAAATGAGATCGATGAGAACGTTGACGAAAACATGAAGGCATATTATTTTACCCAGGCACTGAACGGTGTCTATACCCGCCAGGCTATCATCTGTTCCATACTGGATCTAATATAGCTACGCATCATGAAAGAAAGGAAACAACTCAGCGTGAGTGCCATTAAAGACGGCACGGTGATCGATCATATTCCTTCGCAGAGCGTGTTCAAGGTGATCAACATCCTAAACCTACACCATATTGACAGCCAGATCACTTTTGGCATCAACCTGGAAAGCAAGAGGCTCGGCAAGAAAGGAATCATCAAGATCGCCGACAGGTTCTTTGAAGAGGAAGAGATCAACAAGATTGCCCTTATTGCCCCCCTGGCAAAGATTAATGTAATAAAAGACTATAATGTGGTGGAGAAGAAACCCGTAGTGGTGCCTGATGAGATTATCGGTATTGCACGGTGTGTGAATCCAAACTGTATCACTAACGTGGAGAAGGTTAAAACACGTTTCCGCGTGGTGTCAAAAGACCAAGTTGCACTGAAGTGTCATTATTGTGAGAAGGTCACCGACCAGGAACACCTGGTCATCCTCTGACCTTTCTTCTCACCGTAACCTCTCATAGGAACGCACCCGTTCCTCATCTTTCCTGATCGCCCGCAGGGCAAGGAAAAGCAGTATTATACCCGCCAGGGGAAACACCACAGGGATCCGGTACTGTACGGAAGCAAGCATCTCCCGGCTGAGCGAAAGGATATAGAACATCATAAGCAGGGATACACCGGCAGAAAGGATTATGTTCAGCATGCATATCCTTGCCTGTTTCCTCCTGTTGGCATAAAGAAAAATGGTGTAAACAACCAGTAACAGGGTGACGGAATGCAGTATCAGGAGGGGGATCAGCCATAACACGTCAGGTTCATCGCCCGTCACAGTCTTCAGTCCGGCTACCGTCAGTCGATAAAATACACCATCATCAGCATACAGGAACGCCAGCGGAACAAAATACATGGCTGCCAGCAAACCGGCGGTACATAATAGAAACAGGGTCTGGATTCTCTGGATCATATCGTGAAAATGTTATGTGAGTCCAATGCCTGTCTGAAAAAGAAATGATTAAGATAGTATAAATAATTCACAGGAACATCAATCATTTTTTTTGGTTCGCTATTCATTTTTTACATTTGATATTCCGATACAATGGTTGTCCATGGGAAAACTCTTACCCACCGACCTGATTTACAACAGGGATGGAGGGGTTTATCACCTCTCTCTCATACCTGAACAGGTGGCTGATCATATAATTCTTGTAGGTGATCCGGGGAGGGTTGATGTGATTGCAGGATTCCTCGACAGGATTGAAGGCAGGACATCCAACCGGGAGTTTGTCTGTGTCACCGGGACGTATAAGGGTAACAGGGTGACGGCACTGTCCACGGGTATTGGAACCGACAACATGGAGATCGTCATTACCGAACTGGACGCCATGGTCAGCCACCCCGAAAAGACAGTTGCAGGTATGGAGGGAGGCCGCATCCTCAGGCTGATACGTGTTGGGACGTCGGGCACCATACAGAAGGACATCAAACCCGGGACCTTCATTCTCAGCAAGTCGGCAGTGGGCCTTGACGGACTGCTACATTTTTACCGGAATTCTGAGGGGGTGCGTGACCCGGAACTGGAAGAGGCATTATCTTCGGACATGGACTATCCGGCGGATCTGCCCATTCCCTATGCCGTCAGTGCATCACCGTCCCTCCTGTCACTGTTTGCCGGCAGCAGACTGTTTCAGGGTATTACCCTGTCAGCACCCGGCTTTTACGCTCCCCAGGGACGGGAGCTAAGGCTGGATCTGCGGTATCCTCATTTAAATAAACGGTTTGCAGCTTTCCGGTTCAAGGGTCAAAGGATCCTGAATTACGAGATGGAGTGCTCCGTGCTCTACGGGCTTTCGGGTATGCTTGGGCATGAAGCACTAACCCTCTGCCTGGTACTGGCCAACAGGGCCACGGGCGAACTGTATACGGAATATTCAAAAGGAATGAAAACACTCATCCGGTTGGTGCTTGACCACCTTCCGTTTAATGGTTCATGAGGCTATGAAAGAAACGGATGTGGCAGCTCTCATACGGCTGCTTGAAGACCCCGACGAGGATGTTTACAAGACGGTATTGAAGCGTCTCTCCGACCTGGGTGAACCGGTTATCCCGGCGCTGGAAGAAGCATGGGAAACATCGCAGGATGAGCTTCTCCAATACAGAATTGAATCACTGATCCAGACCATACAGTTCAATTCCACATACGCTCAACTGGCACAATGGAAGGCATCTGAAAACCAGGATCTGATGCAGGGTTGTTTTATCATTGCCCGTTCACAGTACCCCGACCTTGAACGGAAGAAATTGGACGAACAGATCGATAAAATAACCAGAGATATCTGGATAGAGCTGAATGACCGCCTGACAGCACTGGAAAAAGTAAGGATCATCAATCATATTCTCTTCAGCACGTATGGATTCGCCGGGAACCATGCCAATTTCTATTCCCCGCAGAACAACTATATCAACAACGTGCTTGAAACAAGAAAAGGGAATCCGCTGAGCTTATCGGTGGTCTATTCCATTGTGGCACAGAAACTGAACCTGCCGGTCTATGGCGTTAACCTTCCCAAGCATTTCATTCTTGCATACCGGGATGAGTACCGTTCCGAGGAAACGTTTGATCCTGAGATCAACGATCATATACTTTTTTATATCAATCCCTACAATAAAGGATCGGTACTGGGGAAGCCAGAACTGGAGGAATTCCTGAGGCAGCAAAAGCTTGAATCAAGAAGGGAATACTTTGTTCCGTGCACCAATGTATTTATCATGGAACGGTTGCTGAATAACCTGATCTTTTCGTTCAACAAGCTCGGCTACCAGGAGAAAGTTATCCAGCTCGAGAATCTGTTAAAGGCTCTTGAATAGTTTCCTTAAGGTTTTCAGGATTATGGCCACATCGGTTGCCATACTCATTTCACGGAGGTATTTCAGTTTCAGTTCCAGTTTTTTCGGGAGGATATCTTCCCGGTAAGTTCTCTCCGGATTTTTTGACCTGGCAAGTACTTCATTCACCGATATGAGTTCAAGGCTGGCATAGCTGGTTAATCCCGGTCTGATTTTCAATACTTCCATTTGCCGGGGATTATATGTCTGCACGTATTTCCTCACCTCAGGGCGCGGTCCCACAATGCTCATATCTCCGGTCAGCACATTGATAAACTGGGGCAGTTCATCCAGCTTATACCGTCGCAGGTAATAACCGATACGTGTAATACGTTTGTCCCTGTTTCCGACAGTTATAAGCCCCGTTCCGTGTGC
>JAXDBV010000149.1:0-4300 GCA_034678415.1 Bacteroidales bacterium | reverse complement strand
GAGGAAGCCGTCGGTCTTGTCGCTGTTCGACAGATCGGCCGAGGCAACGATCATATTTTCAATTTTCTTTGCATAGAGTGCGAGGATTCGGCCCGAGGCTTCACGGGTCGACGAGCCGGCTTTATGTTCAATGGAAGGATAATCGATCTTGGGCAGTATGCCGGTCATGAATGCGTTGAGCTTATTGGCCAGCTCAGGGTGCATCTTTTCCCAGCGCGCCTGCTCTTCTTTCTTCCAGGCAGCATACTCCTTCTTCTTCCTGATGACTTTGGAATAAAACTCTGCCACCTCGGGGAAGATGATGAAGGGATTAGAAGGATCGCCCCCCAGGTTTTCAATGGTTTTTTCCACCGATCCGCCGGCCTTGGAGAGCGGCATACCATGAGTGGAGACTTGTCTTTCAAAACTGGTGCCGTCGGCGGTGCGGGCTCCCTTGCCCATGACGGTCTTGCCAATGATCAGGGAGGGTCTCTTCTTCTCACGGATCGATTCATCAAGGGCTTTTCTCAGCTGGTCATGGTCGTTCCCGTCGACGGTGATCACGTGCCATCCCCATGCCTCGTATTTTTTTGCCGTATCCTCACTGGTGACGGCGCTGGTCACGGTGGAAAGCTGTATATCGTTTGAGTCGTAGAACATGATGAGGTTACCGAGTCCCAGGTGCCCTGCGATACGTCCGGCTCCCTGTGATATCTCTTCCTGTATCCCTCCGTCGGAGATGTAGGTGAAGATCTTGTGTGACATCCATTCACCGAACCGTTGTGTAAGGAACCGTTCGGCTATGGCAGCTCCCACGGCCATGGCATGTCCCTGCCCGAGTGGACCCGAAGTGTTTTCGATACCCCTCCTGACATCAAGCTCCGGATGGCCCGGTGTGGGGCTGCCCCACTGACGGAAATTACGGATATCTTCCATCGAAAAGTGGCCCGTGAGGGTGAGAATCGAATAGAGCATAGGCGACATATGGCCCGGATCAAGGAGAAACCGGTCGCGGTTGATCCAACCCATATCCGACGGATCAAAGTTCAGGTACTCTGAATACAAAATATGAATGAAATCAGCACCGCCCATGGCACCTCCCGGGTGCCCCGACTTGGCCTTCTCTACCATGGCCAGCGACAATATGCGTATGTTGTCTGCTGCCCGCTTGTGAATGTCTTTTGTCATACGTTGATTGTTACTGAAAAATCCGGGGGTAAACTTAATAATAAATTGTGCATTTTAAAAAACGCTATAAGAAACTTTCTTGGTCAATTGATATGCTGTAGTTCAATATAAATGTAATATTTACATATATTAAAATGCGGTTTGATTTGCGCCGGTATGACGTTTTTTTTAATGGGAGGATGCCACCGTTTCTGAGAACCCCAGGGCCAGCAGCCGGTCTCTTGCCAAACTGAATTCAGGAGGGATAATTACCTTGTAGGCACTGAATTCCCTTCGGGGAGGGTACTGGTTTCTCTGCTCTTCAAACGTTTCTGCTGAGGCCTTTAGTTTACGACTGTCTTCCTCAATACGGTATGTCGATTCGATACATCTCAGAACGACTTCTTCCAATTTGTCGCCATAGGTACGTGTATCTATGATATGTTGTGCGGGAGCGGGGATGGACGGGGGATACCAGTCATCGATTCCCAGGGAGAGGAATCGGCTCAGCGCCTGTACCACCATGGCGGTACCATTGGCTTTCCCGTCAATGGAGTAGCCGGCGATATGCGGTGTTGCCTGCTCGGCCATCTGCAGTAGTTCGGGATCAATATGGGGTTCGTTTTCCCATACATCAAGGATGGCTGACCTGATGCGTCCCTTCCGCAACGCTTCCCTGATGGCACCGGTATCGGCCACCTCCCCCCTGGAAGTGTTGATGAAGAAAGGCTTCTTCTTCAATAGAGAAAAGAAGGAATGATCGCATAGATGCCAGGTCCTGTCGGGCCCGTTGTATGATAGAGGTACATGGAGGGTGATGATGTCGGCCTGCTCCATGACGGTTCTCAGCGGAACGAACTTTTCTTGACCTTCTGATCTTTCCCTCGGAGGATCATTAAGAAGAACATTCATTCCCAGCGCTCTCGCCAGTGTTTCAACGCGTGATCCCACGTTGCCGACACCCACAATGCCAAGGGTATACGAAGACAGCGACTTGCCGTGATTGCGCCTGATGAAAGCCAGTGCTGATGCCATATACTGCATGACCGATGATGCATTGCATCCCGGTGCATTGACCCAGGTTATTGTGCGGTTACGGCAATAGTCAGTGTCGATATGGTCAAATCCGATGGTGGCAGAACCGATGAACCGGATCTTTGTTCCTTCCAGGAGATTCCTGTCACAGCGCGTCCTTGTACGTATCAGCAAGGCATCGGTATCAGTCAGATGATGCCGGCTGATCTCTTTCCCGGGCAGGCATGTCACATGTGCAAAAGGTTCAAGGACTCCTTTCAGGAATGGAATATGCATGTCGGCAGCAATCCTGTACATTGCGGTGAAATGTTGGTTTTATTGCGCCGGTTGCCATGGCGGTTCGGCCGGCAATGCTTCCTGAAATGCCTGTACCAGGCGGTCTTCATATCTTCCCTTGTAGCGGTCATGAAAGAAATGGTCAAGGGCTTCTTCGAGCAGCCGTTTCCACGAATCAGCCTCCTCGCCGGGGATCACGGGGAAGAACAGTACATTGTTGTTCCGCGCTGCAGCGAGGTCATTGAGTGAATCGCCGATCATGAGAATCCTCTCGTCGGGATACTTTCCTTTGGCGGCCAGCGCCAGGTGTTCCGACTTGGTGCCGTGTTCCTGTCCGGCGATCAGGCGTACAAACGATAACAGCCCGTGCTCCTTCCATTCCCTTTCCAGCGCTTCCAGCGGCGTTTGCGATACCACCATCGCATCAGCACGGTCATGGATTTTCCCCAGGGCCCGGCCGACGAAAGGAAACGGATTGATACCCTTCATCCATCGTCCAATCTCATCATTCACCTGTTTCGACCATTCAAGAACAAGGGTGAGTGTGGGGTTGGGATGGTCCGCTGCATACCGTTCAAGGCTGGCATTTCCCAGCCGTGATTCCTTGCTGATCCATACCTTAAGGGATGTCATATCGGGAAGGAGATCCTTGAAGGCTTTCATCTCTTCCCTGCGGCCGAGCAATTCAAATGTCTTTACCAGGGCAATAAAACGGTTGGTGCCGCGGTACACGGAGCGCAGGTTCACAAATTCCCAGGTCTCCCTCAACAGCCTTGAAACGGGAGCCAGGCCAAACAGCTTGACAGCCGCAGGAATGAAAAACTCCTTCTGTTTCGTCTCCATGGTATCGAACACACATCCGTCGGAATCAATGCCGACAAAAAAAGGATGTGACGGCTTCAGATCCTGGAGCCCGTTATTATGTCCTGTGGATTCTTTCATGTCATGTTTCAGTCTCCGTTGGGGTATGATAGTGGCTCAAATGTACATAAAAGCACTATGATATTGGCGGCGGAGGTCGGATTAAAAGATTATCCTTAATGACAGGCTTGCCTGGTATTGTCAGAGTCCGGAGTATGGGGGTTTCATTGCACAGCAGTTCTTGAATTTTTTTCCGCTGCCGCAGGGGCAGGGTTCATTCCTGCCGGGAAGGATGGTTTTTTGTTTCTGCCGGTCCTGGTTACCTGTCCAGTTCATCACATTGGCCGGCGGTCGTTTATTTGACAGTTCTTTTGCCATATACTCCATGGCCGGAGTAACATGTTTGAAAAACATTTTGTACGCCTCACACAGGTAATTGAGGCCGGGTTCGCCGTCGGGGCTGGTCATGAATCGATGTTTAGGGCATTCGCCGTTGCAGGCAAAACGCACCTCGCACCGCCGGCAATACCGTGGCAGCTTATTTCTTTTATCGATACCGAAATCGAACTGTACCTGTGATTTCGCCATATCGACAAGAGCGCTTCCGGAAATGTTTCCAAGGAAGTATTCAGGATAAACAAAGTGGTCGCAGGAATAGACATCACCGTTATGTTCCATTACCATTGCTTCCCCGCATGTCTCAGCAAACACACATAATCCGGGCATAACCCCCACCCAGTTGGCCAGTGTGGCATCACAGATCTGGACAAAATATCTGCCGACATCTTTTCTCACCCATTCGTCGAAGACGGTGATCAGAAACTTACCGTAATCGGCCGGTTTGACCGTCCATGGAGTCACCGTGGCCTTCCCTTCATAGCGGGGCCCTACCAGTGTAAGATGCCCTTCCCGGGGCTGATCAGCCAGCCGTTCAACGATGGGTATGAACTGGATGAACCCGCTGCCAATCTGTTTCAGAAAA
>JAXDBV010000148.1:0-3337 GCA_034678415.1 Bacteroidales bacterium | reverse complement strand
TGACAACCGCGTCACCGGAGATATATATGCGAAAGGGAGTGTCGGCTGTGACGATCTCTTTACCCGTACTGTCAACAACCGCGATACGCATCAATGCCTTATCCCTGCCATCAGCCACCAGGGTCGTCTTATACGTGGTGAGAGACATGGCTGCCGGAGTACCTGTCTCAACCCAGTAGGTCGACGACCAGTCTTTTTTGGTAAAAGATGTGTCTTGTTTCCTGCACTGAACAGCCAGAACAGCCAGCAGGATGAAGGGTAATAATTGTTTCATCATCGGGATATGTTATTTTATTGTTTTTAATACTTCATACGGCTATTATTGTATCTCAGGAATGCTTTTCCCCGGCAATGTTGATATTTCTGTCCGGGCAGGGGCGAGGCCATCCGATGAGGCCTCTACCGTGATCTTTCCGGCCTTCCTGTCCGATTGTATTATAGCTAGGGCCAGCCCGTTAAAGGCGTTTCGTGTGTGGCTCCGGAATGGATCAAGATCAAAAGGATTCCCGTTATCGAAACCGATAAGCCTGCCTTCACCCCGGACGGTCAGGGTTATCTGGTTCGCTGCATCGGGCACCAGGTAATCCTTTTCATCCAGTACTTCTATCCTGAGATGAGTCACATCCCTTCCATTGGTATAAATAGGATTACGATCGCACGTTATTCTCAGCGAAGATGGTTTTCCGGCAGTGTGTATCACCTCTGTTACCGCGATTTTCCCGTCCTTTTTGCCCACCGCTGTGATTGTTCCCGGTTCGTAGGGCACATCCCATGATAGGTGGAGATCGGCGGTGGTTGTCTGCCGGAAGGGACGGGCATACCTGTTCCACGACCCTTCATTTCCCTGTCTCGGGAACTCATAGGATTTGGTGCCATGCGATTTCCCGTTCACAAACAGTTCAACGCTGTCACAGTTAGTATAGGCAAGAACAGGGATAATCTTTCCTTCATAGCCCTCCCAGTTCCAGTGGGGGAAGAGGTGCACCATCGGTTTATCCGTCCACTGGCTCTGATAAAAATAATACCCGTCCTTGGGGAATCCGCACATGTCGATCACTCCCGAAGAGGCATTCTTTGCCGGCCACCAGGCCTCCCCCAGGTAATCAATGCCGGTCCACATGAAATCGCCGATGACATATTCATGCAGGGCCACGAATTTCCATAGTTGTTCCGAGCGTATCATGGAGGCGTTATATGCCGGTCTGAAAGGAAACCCGTCCTGTCCAGGAGAGTATTGTCCGCGTATTCCTCCGGCGGAGACGCTCTCGGTACCCACCATCTTACGGCCGCGATGTTCCAGGCGGTCGACACTGTAATACAGCTCCCTTCTTTCCCGCCAGCGGTCCACGTAATTATACCCAACAATATCGAGCATTTCAAGAAATTCAGGGAGTGCTTTTCTGCCATCGGCAGCAATATGGTCATTACCTGTGGTGACAGGCCGTGTGGGATCCTCCCGGTGAAATATGGTGATGAGCTGGTTCAGCACCCGGTGACCGCCTTCAAGGCTCTGCTCTCCGATTTCATTTCCTGCGCTCCACATCACTACCGACGGGTGGTTCCTGTCACGGTGTATGAAGGATATGAGGTCGGCCTCATGCCATTGGTCAAAATACAGGTGATACCCGTATTTCACCTTGCCGGCTTTCCATTCGTCGAAGGCCTCGTCCATCACCAGGAATCCCATCCTGTCGCACAGATCAAGAAATTCAGGTGCGGGAGGATTATGAGCGGTACGGATGGCATTGCATCCCATCCCTTTCAGGATCTCAAGCCTGCGTTCCCATACTCTTTCAGGAACGGCAGCCCCCACACAACCGCCATCATGATGCAGACATACCCCTTTCATTTTTACCTGCCTGCCGTTGAGGAGAAATCCTTCATCAGCGGAATACTCAATGCTGCGCACCCCAAAGGGGGTTGTCACCTGGTCAATGGTCTTCTTCCCTTCTTTAATGGCTGTCCTCAATGAATACATAGCCGGATACTCTACCGACCATAACAGGGGGTTTTTCAATACAATATCCTGCTCCACCATGATCGTTTCACCGGGTTTGACACCTGCCGTTGTTTCTGCCATTCCTGCCTCGTTCCCCTGTCTATCGATGACCTTTGACTGCAGGATCACGTTCTTTAATGAATTGCCATCGTTTGACAACGTTGTGGCAATATTCACCACTGCTTCGGTTGAGTCAACCGCGGGGGTTGTGATATACACCCCCCGGTGTCCTACGTGAAGCGGGTGAGCGACGGTGATCCATACATTTCTATAAATACCAGTGCCGGTGTACCAGCGGCTGTTGGGCTGCTGCGAATTATCCACGCGAATGGCAAGGGTGTTTGCTCCTTTCTGCAGGTAAGGACTCAAGCTATAATGAAATCCTGTATATCCGTATGGATGGTTTCCCAGGTGATGCCCGTTGATCCATACGTCACAGTTCATGTACACCCCGTCAAAATCAATCCAGATGCTTTTACCCTGAGTATTTTCCAGGCTGAATGTTTTCCTGTACCATAATATACCTGCAGGCAGGAAGGCACCCCTTCCTCCTGCGGGAGCGTCTTCACTGAACTGCTGTTCTATGCTCCAGTCATGCGGAAGATCCAGCGTGTGCCAGTGACGGTCATCAAACTCCGGCTGTTGTGCATCTTCCACATCCCCCGCGGCAAATTTCCAATGCTGGTTCATCAGAAATACCTGCCTGGCTTCCTGTGCGATGCCGCATGGATTAATGAACGTAACGGTCAGAAAGGTGAGAACAAGAGTGATCTTCTTCATGGTGTTCGTTTTATTGTATGTTTTCAACAGGACAACCTGTCCATGAGGTAGTCATCAGTCTTGTATGGCACTATATTGTTTCCGGGGTCGGGTGCCTGACGTACATTCAGTCCTTCATCGTTTTCTTGTAGTTCTTAAGGATTTTACCAAAAATCTTCTCTTTTCTTTTCCTCTCGATTGCCGTCGATTCAATATAGGTTTTTTCCTTCACCATTTTCAGGTAGTTATGGTAGGAATTTCGGTCTATTTCTCCTTGTTGCACCGCGTTAATCACTGCACAGCCGGTTTCATGGGTATGGGTGCAGTCCTTGAACTTGCAATGAGCGGAGTACTGCAGGATGGTATCAAAAGTGGTTTCCAGTCCGTCGCCTGTGTCGGCAAGGCCCACTTCCCTCATCCCGGGATTGTCAATCAGTATCCCTCCCTTATCGAGGATGATCAGTTCCCTGCGGCTTGTGGTATGTTTACCCTTATTCGTGCTTTGGCTCAAGCTGGCGGTTTTCATGATGCTTTTCCGGGCGAGGTTGTTCAGAAGCGTGGATTTGCCCACCCCTGACG
>JAXDBV010000147.1:0-20706 GCA_034678415.1 Bacteroidales bacterium | reverse complement strand
TGGAATGAATACCCCCGAAAGAATGAACAGGCAGGAGTGAAAGAGACGGTAGCGCGGTAAATGGATCCTTCTCTTCAGAACAGGTTACAGCAGGGATAACGGATCATGAATGAAGAAACCATACTTGTTCCCCCGGAGGAATGATCATACCGACCGAACAACATAAAGAGAGCGGTTATATGGACAATGGATGGCATTCCCCGGGAGCAGCAAACGCATGGTTTCAATCTCCTTTCGGTGGCACCGGGAAGTGCTTCCCCGAGGAATCAGCGGTAAACCGCTATCCCCGCCCTTTCTTACCCGGGACAGGCTTCATCCCCGGTTATTCAGTAATATCCTGAAGTATCCGTCTTTATTCTACTCATACCTGATCGACTCAGATGGTTTTTTAAGCACCGCCATGGCAGTCTGGTAGCTCACCGTTACCAGGGCAAAGAACATCGTCAACAGGAGGGTGATCAGCATGATCCACCAGGGGAAGGATATGCGGTAGACGAACTGATGCAGCCAATTATTCATGAAATAGTAAGCCAGTGGCCAGGAGAGAACGTTTGCCAGGAGCACCCACCGGACAAACTCTTTAGCAAAGATGCTGACGATATTCATGTGTCCTGCGCCCATTACTTTTCTGATGCCTATCTCGCGGATCCTGAGTTCGGAGATAAATGATGCCAGTCCCACAAGGCCCATGCTGGCAATAATAAAGGCCAGTATAGCAAACACCGAGAAGATCCTTACGGTACGCACCTCACTTTTGTAGAGGTCGTCGAAGGTCTTTTCAAGGAAGAAATAACTGAACGGTTGGTTGACGCTTAGCTTCGACCAAAGCTTTTCGATCTCTTTCAGGGTTTCCTGCGTTGTTTCCGGCTGAAGGCGGACAGCCACATACCGCATGAAGAATTTACCGGGATAAGGGATAACCACGTTATCGATCCTTTCACTCAGGGGGCGGAAATGGAAGTCCTTTACCACGCCGATGATCTGGTGCGCAACCTTGCGGTCCCAGCTATAGGTATAGAGGTACCGGCCAACCGGATCACTGAATCCCAACGAGCGGGCAGTGGTTTCATTGATGACAAAGTTAAGCGTGTCGGCCAGGTCTTCCTTGCTGAAGTACCTTCCGGCCACCATCTCGAATCCCATGGTTTCCATCATATCGAAGTCACCGGCAAGTATTTTGGTTTGCAACAGATTGCCCGATTCCTTGTTTTCGGGATAGACGATAGACGAGAACCATCCCTCCTTACCGGGCATGTTGAGCATCACCGAAGCATTTTGCACCCCGGCCAGTTTTGTCAGCTTTTCCTTGAACACGCTCACCTTGCCCTCCAGCCCGTAAGCCCTGTCTACCACCACCACATGTTCCTCATTAAATCCCAGTTTCTGTCGGTTGATAAACATCATCTGGGTATGGATGATCAGGGTAGAGATAATGATAACCACGGCAATGATGAACTGAAAAACCACCAGACTGCTACGGTACCATTTTGTCCGGTTACTGGTCATGAGGTTCCCTCTCAGCACATTGAGTATTTTCATGGATGACAGAGATACTGACGAATAACTACCGGCGAGGATGCCAATGATTACAACCAGGACAAAAAGAAGCGGAATGAAATACCAGGTACCAAATATTTTCAAGTCGAGTGATTTCCCGGTGAGGTCGTTAAATCCTGGCAACAGCAGTTCAACCAGTGTCATAGCCAGGAGGAATGCAATAAAAGTAATGGCAACTGATTCGGTCAGCATCTGTCTGATCAGCTCACCGCGATAGGATCCCAGGACTTTCCTCATACCCACTTCCCTGGCACGTGTGGTTGACTTGGCAGTGGTGAGGCTGGTGAAGTTTATGAATGCAAGCACCATGATAAACAAGGCCAGGAAAGAAAAGAAGTACACGTACCGGATGTCGCCCACAGGTTCTATTTGTTCTGTGGAATCGGAATAGAGGTAGATTTTTTTTAACGGTTCGAAGAAGAAAGTTATCTCATTGCCCGAAGCCTGCAACTCATCGATTTTGATCCCCATATTTTCAGTAAGCTGCGGTGTTATATACCCCTCGAGCACCTTGTTGATCCTGCCAAAAAGCTTTTGAGGCAGGACATCATTATCGACAAGGATATAGGTATAGAAGTAGTTGGTACTCAGCCAGCGGTCGTATAAATCAAAATCAACGGTGCTGCTGGATGCCAGGAAATCGTAGTGGAAATGAGAATTTTCCGGCACATCGCGGGTAACACCGGTAATAACGAAATCGTTCCCGTCGGCTTCATGTAATATTTTACCAATGGGATCGTCACTGCCGAAGTATTTTCTGGCGATGGATTCAGTGATGACCATGGAATGAGGCCTGTTTAAAGCGGTTTCCGGGTTACCTCTTACCATGGGGAAGCTGAAGACCTTGAAAAAGTTTGAATCGGCATACAGGTAGCGGCTCTCGAAATAACTCTGCCCTTCATACGTGATCACCGTATTTATACCCTTATAAAGCCGTGTGGATGTGAGGTAGTTACCGAATTCCTTCTGTAGGGTTTTCGATACCGGTCCGGGTGTGGTGGCACCTTTGAACTTGATGCCTCCCAGCACACCCTCCTGTCCCACCCGGTAAATGAGCCCCGCATTCACGTGATAACGGTCATAGCTCAGTTCATCATGAATATACAGGAGTATAAAAAGGCAGCAGGCGATACCAATGGCAAGGCCGGCGATATTAGTGAGGGAATAGGTGCGATACCTCACCATGTTCCGGATGGCTATTTTAATATACGTTTTTAACATTCATCGAGATATTACCAATAAGTGTACCAATCTGTTTAATAATAAGTAAATCGGACATTTATACTGGTGATTCAGCCCTGGATACATTTTTTAAACTGTCTGATAACGAACACCCTCCGTGCGAAAATGAACAAATGGCGGAGCTGCGGTTTGTCGTCTTAATGACACCTGCTCACCGGCATACGTGTATTCATATACTTGATACAGGCTGATCGCAACGTAATATGTCCTTTGCCTGAACAAAGCTCCATGGTTCAGTGCCGGCACGGTCACCAGAAATGGAATTATGTAATTATATGAGAGGGAATTCAGTAATTATGATGGCGATAAGGAACTTCCTCCGGGCGGCATAACCTTGTGTCACTGCAGGTAGCGGTTGCACAAAACGAGTGAATGAGGTTATGACAGCATAGTCAGTTCCTACCGTTTACACCAGATACCCCAAATAAAAGTCCGGTTAATACACCCCTGGCGTAAACACAGCCCTTTCCGCAGCTCACATTCCACATCATGTATCTGGGTTTGTCGGTCCTGTCCTTACGAATCTGCCGGCTCCGGAGGCATCCCGTTTCTTTTATTCCTTCCATGCATCGAGAGCGGCCTGGCGCCCGGCGTCATATATCTGCCTGAGGTGTTCCCTGTTCACATCGTACACGGAATCCATCATACGCGGAAGAAAAATTTTGGTTTGCCGGATATTCCTTTCACGGCATATCACATCTTCCATCCACTCGTCATTCTTTGACACTTCGGTATTGACAATATCGGTATACCTTTCAAGAATTTTAATAAGGTTTTTATCACTGAACCCGGAAGGCAGCACCTTATAATCCTTTGGCCGGGAATAGATAGAAACGGTTTCGCTGATCTCCGGAAAGTGCTGCAGCATCCAGGCCGTTGCGATATGGTCTCTCACTCCCCCGTCAAAAAGGTAATACCCCCTGAGCATCACTGCATTGGTGAATATGGGTATGGAAGCCGAGGCATTGACCGCCAGGAGGTATTCATTGTATGTCAGTTCCTTGAGGTTGAAATATTTTCTTCCGCCGCTGATAAAATCTACGGTACCCACGACACAAACGGGGGCATCCGACGTTTTGTATTGTTCAAAGTCATCGGCCGACACCACCTTTGCGATGGTCTTCGGCAAGTTATCCTGCCGGCCGAGGTATGGTTTCCCACAGAAGAAATTGCGCAGGGCATGCATGGACAGCTTTCCTGAGGTTGTGACGGGTCGCTGGCTGAAAAAATCATTCATACAGAATTCCAACACCAGTTCCCTTACCTGGTCGAATTTTCCCAGAGCCAGGGGCACTGTCAGCAGAGCACCGGCGGAGATGCCGGAAATGATGCCGGGGGTATAGTGCTTTTCGCGGAGCACCACCTCGGCGGCGGAGAACAGGCCGCCGATCTTCGTGCCGCCACCCGATATACCAAGATGTTTCATGGTTGTATGGTTTAACAGTTGGTTATTCCGTTAAAACAATCGTTCCGCACAGTATTTTTCCGATACCAATGTTCTTTCCCGGCAATCATACCGCTTTTCAGGATCCATCGTATATGCCGGCGTCATCCTTCACAAACTCCGGAGAGCTGTAAGGATCCACGCATAATCACCAATAAAAATACAAAATCTGTTGTTAGCCTTCATCATTGATCCTTTCAAAATGATATTATTTCTATTTGGACTGTAGAAGGGATTATTTATTATCTTTAACCTGTTCTGCCCGATGCTGTTAACAAAGCACCGGGATCAAAAATAAATCATATACCGCTTGAATCAACAGTCTGGTATTCATCAAACTGCCATCAGGCTCAACCATCTGACGAAGACCTTCGGTGACGTGGTCGCGGTTGATGATCTGTCGCTTGAGGTCCGCCGGGGTGAGGTTTTCGGGTTCCTGGGTCCTAATGGTGCCGGTAAAACCACAACGATCAATATGATCTGCGATTTACTGAAACCCGATAGCGGGGAGGTGCTGTTCTGCCATGATACGACAGGATCAGCCACACGACGTCCCAGGGTGGGATTATGCCCGCAGGAAAATATTTTCTGGCCCAAGCTTACCTGCATGGAACAGCTGGTTTTCCTGTGCAAAATATATGATATGAAGCGCGCCGAAGCCAGGCAGCGGGCCTGCCGCCTGATGGATCAGATGGGACTGACGGATAAGAAGAACAAGCGTGCTTCAACCCTGTCGGGCGGGCTGAAAAGAAGGCTGAACATCTGCATGGCGCTGGTGCACGATCCTGACGTCGTGGTGTTTGATGAACCCGAAGCGGGGCTTGACCCGCAGAGCAGGGTCATGGTCAGGGAGTTCATCCGGGAAATTGCACACGACAAAACCATCATTCTCACCACCCATAACATGGATGAGGCAGAGCGGGTGGCCGACAGGGTGGCCATCATCGATCACGGAAAACTGCTGACGCTCGACAGCCCGGAAAACCTGAAGAAATCCGTTGGCGAAGGAGACACACTGGAAATACAATTCGGTGAGACCGATAGCGGGAAATTGGAAAAGACCATGGATGATATACGGAAGATGGCCGATAGCGTTCAATTATCGGGCAGTTTACTGATCATCCGCTCCAGGGATATTATCGAACGCCTGGCTGATATTACACTGATGCTCAAGAATGCAGGAATACCTGCTGTTGAGGTCAGGTTACGGGAGAACAGCCTGGAGGATGTATTTATCTGTCTTACAGGAAGGAAGCTCAGGGAATAAGATAAGGGATATGAGAATACTGAGTGTCATATGGAAGAGCATGCTGGAGCAGATTCGCAGTTACTGGCTGTTGCTCCTGGTGATAACCATGGTGCCTTTCTTCGTCTTTGTCTATTACACCATTTCAAAGACCTATCACCCAAAATACAAGGTAGTGGTTTGCAATGAGGACAAGGGGGTGGTCATGACCGGCCTGGAGCTGGTCAATATGGGACAGGAGATCATCCGCTTTCTTGAAGAAAACGATCTTTCCAGCGAGGAGACCGGCTTATTTGTTGAGACCTCCCCCAGCAGGGAGGATGCGGAAGAAAAGATACGGAACAAGACGGCTGACATGATTATTATCCTTCCTCCCGATTTTTCCCGGCGGATAGCCGCCATGAGGGACTCCGGCATACAAAGAGGACCTGGCCTGGAGTTTGCCGGTGACCTGACAAATATTAATTACCTGATCTCCGCCATTTGGATTGAGGACTACATCCTGCGTTTCTTCTATGATGCCACCGGAATCCCCAGGCCATTCGAATTTAAGGAGACAGGTATAGGAGTATCGGGCAACCGTTCGGAGTTTGAATTGTATGTGCCTGGTCTTATCATTCTGTCCACCATCATGCTTATGTTCACCGCTTCCATTGCCCTTGTGACCGAAGCGGAGAAACGCACCATGATCAGGTTGAAGATGTCAAGACTCACAACGCTGGAGTTCCTTTGCGGGGTAATCGTGGTGCAAATTATCATCAGTATTGTTGCGGTTACCCTTACACTGGTCACAGCCGTTGCCCTCGGCTTCCGTGTTGAAGGATCACCTGCCCTGTTCTTTCTGATCATCCTCCTGTGCACCGTCTCCATCATTGCCTTCAGTGTTATCGTGGCCGGCATTACCGATACGGTCAATGCAATACTGATTGTTGGCAACTTTCCCATGTTCATCTTCATGTTTTTTACCGGCGCCGCCTTCCCCATGCGAACGGCTGAGTTGTTCAGCATTGGCGGCTACAGTTTTACCATTAACGGCATCCTCTCACCTACCCATGCCGTCTCGGCACTAAACAAGGTTCTGATCATGAATGAAGGTATCGGCAAGATCCTGCCTGAAATACTGTGTATGATGGTACTGACGGTCATCTATTTCATTGCCGGTGCATGGCTATTCAACCGCCGCCATATGAAAGCCCAATAATTCGCATACCACAAGGGATATTTATGAAAATAATATGCCTGCTTATAATCAGTATAAATTGTTTCCTTTGTATTTGAATTATGTAAAACATTATTACTTTTATTTCAGCTTTTACGTTTAAATCAACAAACAAATGAAAAGACTTTTACTGCTGACATTCGCAACAGCGATGTTTATCGGGTTGCCGTTATCTGCTGACGAACCGGATATATTCAGCTATGACAAGAACCATGTTGAAGCTGTTATGACCGATCTCGATCAGCTGGAAAATTACGTCTTTCAGAATAAAGGGACCAGTCTGACAAACATGGAACTGAATGGAACCTTTGAAAATACAAACCTTGTCAGGGTATCACCACTCAACGAAACCGGATTATATGGTGAGCTCCCGCTCGGCATACCCTCGTTCTGGTGGGGTTGTGTCTTAGGTGTAGCGGGATTGGCTATTGTCTATTTCATTGCTGAGGATGCCGAAGAGACAAAGAAAGCGCTCTACGGCTGTATTGCCGGAACCGTTTTCTGGATTGCTGTAAATGTGGTCATTTATCTTGCCTATGGCTCGGCCTGGTGGTCTTATTAGAATATACACATAACAGGAAAAACTTCCGGCCTCTCCGCTGGAAGTTTTTTTATTGGTATGAAAATCCTGTCTATCCTTCCGGTGTTAACCCTGTTATCCCTTAACCTGGCAACAGGGCAGGGGTATTTCCGGGTAAGCGGCGACTATAGCATCAAGGCGAAAGCGGCTGACGGGACAGCACAGCTTGTGATCGGCAAGTTTTATTATGACAGGAATATCAGGAAGATTGTATATGTTAATACATTCCCTGAAAAGGAAATTTGGCTCACGGCAGATACAACATTATATCAACTGGTGGATGATACGGTTGTAACCCGTCAAACCGTTCCGGCGGTAGCAGTCTTTTCCATCTTTCACCTGTGCCTGGCCAACAAACTGAACCAGTTCGGCTTACAGTCATCAGCCTTTAAAATAGGCAGGGTGGAACAGAAAGACGATATGGTGATCACCACCTGGGAACCTCCCCCCTCCCATTCCAGGCTGTTTGGTAAGGTGATGATATCTAATAAGGAAAGAAAGCTGTACGGCATCGTGTTTTTTGATAAGGACGGGGCGATTGTGAAAAAGCAGTTCTTCAGCAAGTACCTTAACATCAACGGGCTGGAGTTCCCCGGTGAAGTGGTTGAGATCCTTTACGACGAAGGCCACGAGAGTTACAGGATCACCGAATATAAAAATATTGTCCTCGATGATCTTTCGAATGAGATACTATATAACTATCCTATTCCTGGTAATTAGCCTGTCGGTCATTGGGCAGACAAAAGCTGAGGTAGAGCTGTTGCGGGATCATCCTGTGCACAAGCACGAGAAAAATGTGAATAGCGGCGGACACCAAGACCAGAATGAATTGCAACAAGTGACCAGTGTTCTCTTCATTGGGTATAAGAAGTTCATATCATCGCAGGATGTAGCTTCGTGCGTGTTCTATCCGTCCTGCTCGGAATATGCCATTCAATCTATCCGAACCCGGGGTTTCTTCATCGGGCTGCTCAACGCCTTCGACCGCCTTTCACGATGCAACGCCTTCAGCGCGGATAAGTATCCCATTAAGCCAGGGACATATCTCCTCTATGATCCGGTAATGACCAATGAAAAGTAAACACTTCATTTTTTATCTGTTGGTTGTTGTGCAGGTTGCCGTGTATGGACAAGATTACTATGATGCCGCCCATAGCCGGAAATTCGCAGAATATCTTTTCAAAACCGGGCAATACAACCTTGCCGCACAGGAATATGAACGAGCCGTGTTTCTTAATCCTCCCGATACGGTTGCCAGGCTGCATCTTGTCCGGTCATACCGGCTGGATGGTCAGTATGCCAGGAGTATCGAACTGACCGAGCGGTTTTTCTTCGATAGTCTGTCCTCCATGCCTGTTTCACATGCAAGAGAATACATACGATCACTGATCCTTCAGAAGGAGTACGAAAAAGCGTGTGTGTTCACGGGTGCATCCACCATGTTGGCCGACCGGGAAAAGGATGAGAATATGGTAAGTATCATGCTGTTGAAGAAAGAATGGAGCGCAGCACAGGAGTATAGCAAACAACATCCGGCTGTCCGGCCAGCCCTTGCTTCTCTGGCTGGCGAGGCATCCTCATTAAGGTATAAGAAACCGGGATTGGCATTGTTGTTTTCAACCATACTCCCCGGTTCGGGTAAGGTTTACTCGGGGCGGTGGAAAGACGGCCTGATATCCTTCCTTTTTATTTCCACCAATATCTTCCAGGCTTACAGGGGTTTTTCAAAAAAAGGGACTGAAAGCGCCTACGGCTGGATCTTTACCGGTCTGGCCACCGGCTTCTATGGAGGGAACCTGTATGGTTCATATAAAGCAGCAGAAGTATATAACAACAGGCTCGATGAGGAGTTCTATACAAAGGCTGAACATATTATTTACAGCGGTTTTTAGTATCGCACCCGTTGTTATTGCACAACCTGAGGACCCGGTAACCGCCTTCGGGAACAAGGCCTATGCGGAATGCAATTACCAGCTGGCGGTCAGGGAATACCAGCGTGTTCTTTTCTTTCACCTGCATTCCGATGAAGCGGTCATCCTCGAGCGGCTGGGCAACGCATACTTCATGATGAACCAGTATGAGAGAGCCATCGAATACTATGATCATGCCATGCTCCTTCATACAAGCGACAGTGCCAGATACATCTGCCTGTTCAGAAAAGTGTTCAGCATGGTGCTTCACGATCAATACCAGTATGCGCTGATCGAACTGTACAGCATCCATGATTCTCTTCCCGAACCCTTCTACCGGGAATACGAGTTCTACCTTGGGGTATGTCTTTTCCGGCTCGGTGCGTTTGATGATGCAAAAAAAGCGTTCCTGGCCTCTATACCGCCCGACAGGGAGGAGGCAAGGGCTCAATTGAGCAGTCTGTTGGAACATAAAAAGTACCTCGAGCAACCCAATCCTAATACGGCATTTGTCTTAAGCATGATCCTGCCGGGAGCGGGACAGCTCTATGCAGGCGATATCAGAAACGGATTGAACTCAATGATACTGAACGGAATACTGATCTTTATCTTTGTAAATACCACCCTCAACTACACCATGTTCGATGCCATGCTGACAGTCTTCCCATGGTTCCAGCGGTATTACCAGGGCGGTTTTACCCGGGCAAAAGATATTGCCATGCATAAACGGGAAGACA
The DNA here is from genome assembly GCA_034678415.1 of Bacteroidales bacterium. Classification (GTDB taxonomy): domain Bacteria; phylum Bacteroidota; class Bacteroidia; order Bacteroidales; family VadinHA17; genus JAXDBV01. Next base: position 10,771 of record JAXDBV010000147.1, on the reverse strand, counting down.
GACGGGATGAAGTCTGCCGGCAGATTCTGACTGTAGTTGCCGGCACAAGAGAATAACCTGTTTCCCGTTGAAGGGTGTGCCAAAGGTTTCCTTTTAACACTTGCGGCACGATACAATAACCAGTGTATCGTATTATGTCCGCTGTTGTCTGCCGTTAACCTGCCCCCGTACTTTTCATTGAATTGTATGTTTCTCCAGTTTCTCCAGCGATCTTCCTTTTGTTTCAACCAGGAATTTTATAAAGAAGAAGAAACCAACTACGGTAGCAACAGCAAAAGCACGAAGGCATAACCGGTGCCCTTTCCTCCTGCCGAGGCGGCGATTACAGGAAAAAGCAATCCTGTGAGGGCATTAAAGAACCAGTGTGAGAATGACCCGATGGAATTACCCCTGGCTCTGATATGGTTAGGGAATAACTCTGAAAGAAGCACCGATATAACGGCACCCTGTGAGAAGGCAAAAAACGCAATGAAACCGATCAGCATAAACATCAGGATGCCCGGGGGGAATCCGGAATGGAGGTATGCGAAGGCGAAGAGAGCCAGGAAGGTCGCCATACCCAGGGAACCCACCAATAACAGGTTCTTACGTCCGAAATGATCGATCAACCGCATGGCAATGAGGGTAAACACCAGGTTTGTCACACCGATGATCACTGTTTGTGCAATAACCGCTCCGGTGGAAAATCCTGCCGACCGGATATATTCGTGGTATAATACATAATCACATTGATGCCGGTAAACTGGTTGAACATACCTTCGGCATTACCGATAAGCTCCGGCCGCAGGTATGGCTTCCTGAACAGGTTAATACCCTTGAATACCATTTCAGTATGCATAGATTGCCGGATCTCATCCATAGTTTTTTTAATGTCCTCTCCGGGGTTGACAATGTCGATCACCCGTTCTGCATCGGCCATTTTGCCTGTTTTTACCAGCCATCGGGGGCTTTCGCTAACGAAGAAGAGCATACCGGGGAAAACCAATGCCGGTGCTGCTCCTGCAAGGAACATCCACCTCCAGTTATTCGGCTCCGTACCGATCAGCAGATAGTCGTAGAAAAAAGCCACAAGGATACCAATAACAATGGCAAGCTGAAATGGAACAGCGAGCCTTCCCCTTGAGGCCGGTGGTGCGATCTCGGAAATGTACATGGGTGACAGCACCGACACACCGCCTATGGCAAGCCCACCCATAAAGCGGAATGGCAGGAAGAGGGCTATAGAACCGGCAGCCGCCGTTGCCGAGAGGAGGAAGAAAACGGCCAGCACCATCGACATGGTGCGACGGCCATATAGATCGCCGGAGCTGGACACAGAGAGAGAGTCCCCACCACGCAGCCGATCAGTGCCGAGCTCACAGCCCACCCTTTCATCGCATCGGTAAGACCGAAATGCTACGTAAAAAAAGGAATAGCACCATTGATCACAGCAATGTCAAAACCAAAGAGCAATCCGCCAAGTGCGTCAACAAAAGTGTAAAGGTACAGCTGTTGTTTCATGCAGGGGTACTATTTATCCCTCAACAGGGTACCGATGAATTCCTCAACACATAAAGATATCTCCGCGCCGTGTAACTGCAGGTTAGTTACCAGATCAACATATTTGCTGTTAGCAATACGCCTGGCTATCATAACCGCTTCTTCCGGGTTATGAAAGGTGTCCTTTGAAGCACCTGCCACCAGTACGGGTATATCAATAGACGACAGGTTATCCCATGCCGTATAGCGGGCAATGGCCCTCACTGTCGCGCTGATTTTCACCGGATCGGCAGCATCCAGGATACGGCAGTTGATGGAATACATCTCATAATCTTCCTTTGTGTTTACCCGGAATTTTCTTACATACCATTTCAGGAAGGGTTTGAGAAGGTTGTAGAAAGGACTGGCAAACCGTGCCAGGACGAGAAGCCACCCGGGGAATCCAAAGGCTGCATTTGGCTCGGCCAGCACCATGGCGAGAGGTTTTCGCGGGAGATAACGGAAAGTTTCTATGATGGTGGTGGCGCCCAGCGAATATCCCATAAGGATATAACCGTTACCGGCAAATCCTGCTTTCTCAACGAGTGCAGATATATCGGAGGCAAGCTCCGAAACAGAGAATCCATGAGTGCGCAGTACCTTGCTTGACCGTTTCTCCCGTGTCTCAACATAATAAATATCAAAAGTGCGGCTCATTTCACGAAGAGCATCCCTGAAATTTTCCATGACCGATCCCAGGCCGGGAATAAAAACCACGGGAGAAAATACGGAGGGCAACGGAGGCCGGATTATTGCCACCCAAAGCATTACATCGTCTCCGGGGTGAACATACCCCGCGCTCCATGTAGCACCCTCCGCGATAAAACCCGACAGGTCCCGGTTGATATCCTCCTCTTCCAACATGATGCCCATCGGACATTCAGCTGGTTTTTTCACAATGTTTTCCTGTATTACTATCTCCAATGCTGAGTCATATTTTTCCGCACCCAATATAAACAAAAGATCAGTACAGAATCATTTATGAACCGCCGGTTTGAAATGACCGGATGTTTTTCTACATTTCGTATTCAATGACAGGTTATTATGTACGATTGGGAGATAACAGGCTGTCAATAATACGGAATAACATATCAGCCGATGATGAAAATTTATCCGGTTCTCAACAAAAGGGATCTTCGCCGGTTCCTTCAGTTGCCTTTTATCCTTTATCAGAATGATCCCATGTGGGTTCCTCCACTGAGAAGAGAGCTACGGAAGGAATTCTCACCCCGGAGGAATCCTGTTTTCGACCACACGGAGTATGCCTTGTTTCTGCTCAGGGAAAACGGGAGACCCATCGGTCGCATCGCTGCGCACATTGACAGGCTGGCTGTGGACTTCTGGAAAGAGGCAACAGGTTTTTTTGGTTATTACGAATGTGTCGATGAGAGGAATGCCAGTGCCCTATTGCTGGAAACTGCTGCCTGCTGGTTGCGGGAACGTGGCATGAGGTTTATGCGTGGTCCATGGTCATTTGTGAGCCAGGAATGGGGCATGGTTCTCAAGGGATTTTCTCCTCCGCCGGTGATCATGGCGCCCTATAATCCTCCATACTATAATGATCATATGAAGGAGTTTGGATTGAATAAGGTGAAAGATCTGCTTTGCTTTTATCTCTCCTGCCAAGAAGGGTACCATATCCCGGAACGAATCATGACACATACGGATGAGGTACAGAAAAGGTACGGGATCCGCCTCAGACAGATTAACATGAAACGTTACGAGGAGGAAGTGGCGACCGTGATGGTTCTTTCCAATCAGAGCCTGACAGGCAACTGGGGCTATTCACCCGTTACACAAGAGGAGGTGAAAGCAATTTCCCGTGACCTGAGAGCCATCATTAATCCCCGGGGGGTGATCATTGCGGAAGACAGAAACGGTAAACCGGTCGGATTTGCTATTACCCTCCCCGATATAAACACACTGCTGCACGGACTCAATGGCCGGTTGTTCCCCGAAGGATGGATCAAACTCCTGTACGGTCTGCCACGATTACATACATACCGTATGTTTGCCCTGGGAGTAACACCCGATTACCATAATAAAGGTGTAGACGCCTTGCTGTACCGCGCCACGTATGAATCACTCCATTCACCGCATGCACACATGGAGATCAACTATGTACTCGAGGATAACTACCCCATGCTGAACGCCATTAAAAAGCTGGAAGCCAAATTCCTGAGAAGGTACAGGGTATATCAGAAAGAACTCTGATATATTTCTGTAATGCATCATTAAAGAATACCTGTTGAAATCATTCCCGTTGTGGCATTTTTTTGACGTTATCACACCCATACCTGTTTCCCGGGATTGCATTTGCTCCGCGGTATCAGAGAGTAATACGCCACACCGGCTCGCTATTTGGATTATAATTATTTCACTTCCCGGGAAGGTGAATCGAAAGAAAATGATACCTTGCATCTCCAAAAAAGGGAGGGCTCCGGGTGTTTTTTTCTAATAGGATCACCGGGCAACAACAACAGGGACTTATGGCAGATCAGAAAACAGTTGTCATCGTTGGAGCGGGAATAGGAGGGATAACCGCTGCCTTGTTCCTTGCCCAACGGGGGTATCATGTGAAGGTATATGAAAAGAATGCTCTGCCCGGCGGGCGATGCGGGCAGATCATCCGCGAAGGTCACCGGTTTGACCTTGGAGCGACCATCTTCCTCATGCCTAACATATACCGTGATGTTCTCGGATCACTGGGAATAACCCTTGAAGAGGGTACTGACCTTATGCGGCTGGGAGAAATCTATACCCTCTGTTTTGATGACGGCACCTCTCTCGCGTTTACCACTGATACCGGGAGAATGAAGGCACAGATGGAGATGATCGAGCCCGGAAGCTTTGAAAAATCACGAGAATATATTACAAGAGGGTATGAGATGTTCCAGATCAGTCTGGAAAAACTGCTATCACGTAACTTTTACCATCTCCTGCAGTTTATAAATCCTGACAATCTTGGTCTTCTGGCCAAACTAAAGATACACAAAAACAACTGGTCATATGCCCGGCAATTCTTTAGGCATCCTCATCTCCTGATGGCTTATACGTTCCAGAACATCTATGTCGGCCAGAACCCATTCACGTCCCCCGCTCTCTTTTCCATGGTGCCGGCATCAGAGCTTACCGAGGGAGCCTTTGCCCTCAGGGGCGGCATGTATGCCATTGTTAAAAGATTACTTTCAGCCGCTGAAGCGGCCGGTGTGGAGTTGTTCTGCAACCGTCCGGTAAGGAAAATCATTGTCAGCAATAACAGGGCTGAAGGCATCATGATGGAAGACGGCTCGGTGATCGGCGCTGATATAGTACTATCAAACGCTGACCTTCCGTATGCATACATGGAACTGCTGCCCAACAGGCGAAAGGCAGAAAAGATTAACAGGATGAAATTTTCCTGTTCCGCCCTTTGTTTCCACTGGGGCCTCGATAAAACCTATCCCCGGCTCGGAACACATACTGTCTTTCTCTCCGACCGTTTCAGGGAGGGACTTGACCGGATATTCACGGATAAAACCATCGGTGACAAACCATGTTTTTACGTTCATGCACCCGCACGAACCGATCCGACTGCTGCACCACAGGATCAGGACACCCTGTCGGTCATCGTCGGTGCAGGACATGTTGACAGGATAATGAACCAGGACTGGCCCATGATAACGAAACGGACCCGGTCGGCGGTTCTCGACCGGCTCAGGCAACACGGATTGTATGATATTGAAGAGCATATTAAGTTCGAGATCTGTCACACACCAGCCGACTGGGAAAGAACATGCAATGTTACGAGGGGGTCGGTTTTTGGCAGCCTGGGACATACTATCTTCCAGATGGGTTATTTCCGCCCGCCCAACCGTCACAACAAATACCATAACCTGTATTTCGTCGGTGGAAGCACTCACCCGGGCAATGGTATCCCAAACGTGCTGATATCGGCCAGGCTGGTTACCGAGAGAATTATTTCAGGGAAATAATATAGTTTTGCGAAAGAACAAAGACGTTGCCAATGAAACTGAACAGGAAAGAATATCTTGATATTTTCAGTTCAATAGATTTCAGCAAGATCAAGGACCATCCCAATATTCTTATTGCTGCGCGGTTCTGGAATGAGGAAAGGTATATTGCAGCCTGTACCTGTTACAAGTACATGCGGTCGCTGGATGACCTGATCGATGAACATAAGGCAAAGAACAAGCTCATTTCTCCGGAGGAAAGGATACGATTCAAGGAAGAGGTCAGGCAGTGGCTGATGATGATTCCCGGTTCATTCCCCGATCATGAGCTGTCAAAGACCCTGACACGGTTTCAGATACCCCTCTGGCCGTTTGAGACATTTGCCCGGTCGATGACATACGATATTGATCATAACGGGTTCCCCACCCTTCAGTCATTCCTGGAGTACAGCCAGGGAGCAGCTGTGGCGCCGGCTTCCATCTTTGTCCATCTGAACGGCCTCATAGAAAAAGACGGCCGGCTGCAGGCCCCGCCATTTGATGTCAGGGAAGCTGCAACACCCTGTGCCGTATTTAGTTATCTTGTCCATATCATCCGCGATTTTCAGAAAGACCAGCATAACAACCTTACCTATTTCGCTGATGAACTCATCGGGAAATATCATCTCACACGGAATGATCTCAGGAATTTCGCCAACAGTCATCTAATCAATGATCAGTTCCGTGGCCTCATCGGTGAATATTACCGCCTCGCCAATGACTACCGGTTAAAAACACTGGCGGTAATGGAAAAGATCAACCCTCTGCTTGAACCCAGGTATCAGCTCAGCCTGCGGATTATCTTCGATCTTTACCTGATGGTGTTTGAAAGGATCCATGTCAGCACAGGCAATTTTACCACCGGGGAACTTAATCCTACTCCCGATGAAACGGCACAACGGGTATATGATACGATTATCCGGTTCACTGATGAATTATGACGAGAAAAAATGCCTGATCTGCCATCTTGCCACTGACAGGGATTTCACAGCATCCTGGATTCATTCGTGTAACATATACCATCCCCGGATAAAAAAAGCGATCACCTGCATAACCGCTTTTTATGCAGTCCTTCACTTCTTCATTTTTCCCTTATAAAAACGACATCATAATTTATTCCTTCCACCGCCTGGTAATAGTTTCCGGCAAACGAGTCGTCCTCTTGCCGGTATTCCAGGGTATAGGTTGACCCGGGATAATTGACATCTCTCAGTACAACAGTGATAAAAAACCTGTTCTCCTCCATTTTCCACGCCGCTCTTTCAACATGTATCGCGGCAGGATTGAAATATCCGGCATCGACGGTTCCGTCCACGCTCATGTGGCTGAATTCCAAAGTATAATAACCGTCGGTTCTTAACCAGCGGCCCAGGATCTTGTTTTTTATTTGAGGCAGCATATCATCCGAGACAGCCGAAGAATCAGACTTTTCTTTTATGATTACCGCCCCCTGACCGGTATCCGCCAGCCGGGAAATTTGTTCGTTCTTCACGTTTCCCGGTACATGCCGGCATCCGGATATGAAGAGGGGAACCAGCACAATGGTGAGTATTATCACTACCCGTACTGCCAAATGTTTTGGTTTATTTTGCATAACTGTGGAATGAAAACGTTCAATACTTTATGTCGAAGAATTCTTTCTCTCCCGAAGCCACTGATGTTTTGCCGCATCCGACCTTGTACGTACTCCTGTCCATAGCCATGTTCAAAAGATTGTGCGAAATACATCAGCTGGTAAACAAAAAAGACCACAACCATTCATTAATGATCCGGACACCCGGGTAAATAACAAGGTGTTCAGTATATGATTGAAAGGAAAGTACATTATACATATTATGTTCCGGGGAATGAAACGGACGGCGAGGCCGGAAAACAAGGCTTAACAGTAAATAATATAAACTATCATTCTTATTTACAGATACATATATTGTTCTCTGTGATCCAGGCAGGAATCGAACCTGCGACCCACAGTTTAGAAGACTGTTGCTCTATCCCCTGAGCTACTGGACCAAAATCAGGTGTGCAAATTTACATATTTTGGCAAGAAATACAGATTATTTATTAAAACGCATGAACACTTCCGTACCAATCCTTCGGCAGGCTTATGTTGTATGATATTATACCGAATCCGTATTTTTTCAAATAAAGGTGATAACTTTATACACGCCGGGAACAATAAGGGGTCACGATGGCAGTTATTGGTGTAACCTGCATCATGTTCGCTGCAGAAGAAACCGGGCTGAATTCAGATGACGGCATGGCAAAAACAGCCCGGCGAGGGGAGTGCAGGGCAGAAAAGCACCTGACTTTCTTTGAGGTTTTATCAGGTTAACGGATTGATATGATCATTGAAACGAGGGCATATGCCCGTGCCGGACTGCTGGGAAATCCTTCTGACGGATACTTTGGCAAAACAATATCCATCATCGTCAGGAATTTCGGTGCGTCTGTTTCCCTGTGGGAAACCCCGGAACTGGTGATAGAGGAAATGGATGTTGACCAGAACACCTTCCGTAATATATACCACCTGGCCGATACAGTGAAACTGACAGGGTATTATGGAGGGACACGGCTGATCAAAGCTGCGATAAAGAAATTCCTGGAATACTGTGAGTCGAACAATATCCGGCTCGATAATAAGAACTTCACTATCCGTTACCGCTCATCTATACCGCGTCAGGTGGGACTAGCCGGATCCAGCGCCATCGTTACCGCAACCATGAAAGCCCTGATGCAGTTCTATGAAGTGGATGTCCCGAAACATATACTTCCCACAGTAATCCTCAAAGCAGAAACCGATGAGCTTGGGATTAATGCAGGATTACAGGACCGTGTGATCCAGGTGTATGAAGGGTGTGTCTACATGGATTTTAAGAAAGAGCATTTGCAGAAAAACGGATTCGGGAAGTATGAACCGGTCGATTCCACCCTGCTGCCGAAACTATACCTGGCATATAAGCTTGAACTGGGAAAGGTTTCAGGCACCGTGCTGAGCAATATCCGTGAAAAATATGAAAAGGGTGATCCGCTGGTAACAGATACTCTGAGTGAACTGGCCGACCTGGCAGTACAGGGAAAAGAAGCAATACTGAACAGGGACTATCCTTCATTGCATCAGTTAATCGACAGAAATTTCGACCTGCGCTGCAAAATCATGAAAATATCGGATAGCAACATGGAACTGGTAATGACCGCCAGGAAGTGCGGGGCGTCGGCCAAGTTCTCCGGGTCCGGCGGTGCTATTATAGGTATGTATGATGACGACGAAGTGCTAAAACGGTTGATCATCAATTTGCAGAAAGTTGGAGCCAGGGTTATTAAACCAATCATAAGATGATAAAAAAAGCAGTTATTCCGGCCGCCGGTCTGGGAACACGGTTCCTTCCCGTGACCAAAGCACAACCGAAAGAAATGTTACCGATTATTGATACTCCGACAATTCAATATGTTGTGCAGGAATGCGTGGATTCAGGAATTGAAGACATCTTGATCATTTCCGGTAAAGGAAAGCGTTCCATTGAAGATCACTTTGACAGGAATTTTGAGCTTGAATCCCGAATACAGGAGAAGGAGGATGAAACGCTCTATACACAGCTGAGGCATATTGAAAGCATGGCCAATATCCATTTCATCCGTCAAAAACAGTTGAACGGACTGGGTGACGCCATTTACCATGCAAGATATCATTGTGCTCATGAACCCTTTGTGGTTCTGCTTGGAGATACAATTATCGATTCGGTGATACCCGTCACCCAACAATTGATTGATGCTTACGAACAATACCAGCAGGCTATTATTGCAGTGGAAACGGTTCCATGGGACAAGGTGTCAAGATACGGTATTGTTGGCGGAACACACTTAAGTGACATAGCCCTGCAGTTAAATGACCTGATTGAAAAACCAGACCGGGAACTGGCCCCTACCAATCTCGCAATCGCAGGACGCTATATCCTTACCCCGGAAATATTCACAGCCCTGGAAAAAACACCTCCCGGAAAAGACAATGAATTACAGCTTACCGATGCCCTGCGGATCCTGCTGAAAAAAGAAGGCATTATTGCCACGATTATCGAAGGCAAACGCTATGATATCGGCAATAAGCTGGACTTCCTGAAAACAACGGTGGAGTTTGCATTGAAACGAAAAGAATTTGCAGCCGATTTTGAGAAATTCCTCCGGGAAACCATTGATGACATTGACAATCCTGCGAAGAAACAGGATCTTTGAGGCACATTGCTATCTCCGACAACACATCTTTCCCCTCACATGCCGGTTCATGCTGAATCAGGGTTACAGAACCGGTCGTTTCAGGATATGCATAAAATCACATACAATGGTGATCTATATCACCTGGCACATGCCATCCCAGCTTTTGTCCCATTTATCCGGGAAGGAATCTGTATTAGTGATTCAGTGCTCATAGAATCCTACTGCATTATTTATCAATAAGTTAACAAATTTTCGGATTTCCTGTTCCTTCCATTTTCGGGGAAGTAATCTATCCGTTACCGTGGAAGAATGACCCGGACCATTACTGCCTGACTTTCTCCGTTCAAAATTGAAATTTTCCTTACGTATAAAAAGGTAAGAACGGTTAATTATTCCTGAAACCATGAATACTATCAGAGAAACATTAAAAAAAATCCCCCGTGTGAACCTCATTCTACCCCTCGTCATCCCCACTTTAATCTTGCTTTTAGGATCATGTTCGGCCAGCCGTATGACCTTCACTCCTGATATTGTCCGGGAGTTCAGGTTACAGAATGATGATCTGATGGGATTATTATTTTACACCAACAGTACGATAAAGATCCGAAAGGAAGTGGACGGTCACTTCAGGCAGCTGATCTCTACCAGCAAGCTGGTAAAACGAGGAGGAAAAACCTATGAGGTAATAACTATCAGCAAGGGTACACCCGGTATACTGTCGATACGGCAGGGCGATTCGTTGCTGATCAGTTTTGCTGACAATAAAAAAATGCTGTTTATTCCCGACAGTAAGGAAAAGACGTATACCAGCAACCGGGGGACCAGCCAGGGGCAGGTGCAGATCGGTGATCAGTGGTATACAAGTCCCCGTGAACCGCAACTGGCCATCGGGCAAAAGACCTACGAAAAATTCTCCCTGCCAAGGTATACCAATCCGCGGCATCCCCGGCCGCAATAGTTACGTAATTAATTATGGAATAAAATGAGAGAGTATTACGTAATTTAACGCTGGTTGCTCACGGCCGGGAAAACACTGCCCGCCGTTTGTGTTT
>JAXDBV010000146.1:0-8487 GCA_034678415.1 Bacteroidales bacterium | reverse complement strand
TCACAGCTTCCGATAGGTATGCTGCGTACCGACGGCCGCGAAAACCTGATCACTGCCATTGAGATTGCCGCGGCACGGCAGGAGGGTGAACCAATGGTTCCCGAGGTGTGTATTTATTTTGAGAACAAGCTCTTCCGCGGCAACCGCACCCGTAAGTACAATGCAGAGCATTTCAACGCCTTCTCTTCCGATAACTATCCTCCCCTTGCCGAGGTGGGAGTGCATATCCGTTTCAACTACGGCGCCATTCGCTACCCTACCCGCAAGATCCCCCTGAAAGTGCACACGCGCCTTGACGGCAGTGTTATGATCCTCAAGATATTCCCCGGCATCAGCAGGGAGATGGTACAGGCTGTGCTCAATATCCCGGGGTTGAAAGCCCTTATTCTCGAGACATTCGGTGCAGGCAATGCTCCTTCCAGCCGGTGGTTCCTTGAGACCATCGGCAGAGCGGTAAAAAAAGGCATCATTGTGCTGAATGTCACCCAGTGCCACGCGGGAAGCGTTGATATGGGCAAGTATGAGACCAGCATGGGACTCCTGGAAAGAGGAGTGATCAGCGGATACGATATCACCACCGAGGCCGCCATCACAAAGCTCATGTACCTGCTGGGCCAGAACGCCTCTATCGACAGGGTGAAGAGTATGCTGGGCAGATCGTTGAGGGGAGAAATGAGCGTTTGAGATGCCGTAATTCGGGGTTTTTTCGTATTTTGTGCCGCCGTTCTGCGGCACTGTTACAGGAGAGATGGCCGAGTGGTCTAAGGCGCACGCCTGGAGAGCGTGTAATCGCCAAAAGTGATTCGCGGGTTCGAATCCCGCTCTCTCCGCAACGCAAAAAAGTCATGCACAGCATGGCGTTTTTATTTTTCATGAGGCGGAGTGGTGTCACGCACCAGCGACAACTCAGGGAAAATAAAAAGAACCACACGAAGTGTGTTTTTAGCGTTGCAGGGATCCACACACCCGGATCACACGCTGTAATCCCGCTCTCTCCGCAACGCAAAAAAGCCAGGTTGCGAAGCTGATCAACGGGTGCTGCATGGAGAAAACATCCCTGTGCAAGGGATGCAGGAGCCCGGGTATATCAGAAGATATTGCGGCCGGACGACAGTCCAAGATGTACCGCCTGTAATCATCATTTAAAAAAACCGGATGCTACAAACACCCGGCAGTCTTAACGGTTACTTATGCAAAGCTGACAAACTCGATCTGTCCTAAAGCTTCTGTATCTTTATGATCTTGAAATACTTCTTATCCGCTGAATAGAATTTCAGAAAATATATCCCTTCCCTGAGCTCAGACAGGGTAACGGAAGTTTCAGATGAACCCGTCAGCTCCTCCAGCTTCTCCTCCATCACTTTCTTGCCTGTTATATCCCTGATTTCAAGGATGATATCCTTTTTTTCCGAAAGCGTATACTGGATGTTGAGCACGTCTTTCACCGGGTTGGGAAACACTTTTACTTCCCATGCCGGCTGGTCGGAATACATGATGATTTTATCAGGCTCCGCAGACTTCCCCGGTATAACGAATGCCAGTATCAGTAATCCTGGTAAAAGAACATATGTAAACGCCTTTTTCATCACCATATTCCTCTTTATTATTTTACGTTGTTGTTTACCAGAATGTTACATTTTTTATTCAAAAAATCCATAGTACCGGTAAAGTAATTCTTACCACAGCCAAATATACCACAAATATTGTTCCACAGAAGTAGCATATTTTATATAAATACCTTCTGTGTGATGGTTTTTTCTTGTTTTTCACTCCCAGAATCAGTAATTTTTCCGGAAAATCACACCACAAAAACTAAAACCTGTTATGAGACTTCTTGTTTACATTCTTGGTAGTGCAGCCGCTATGTTAACCGTTGCAGGGCTGCTTTTCAAAATGATGCATTGGCCCGGTACCGGCTATATCATTACCCTCGGAATGGGACTATTGATGATCTGCATACCGATATATGCAATTTACCGGTACAACAAGAATAAGCAGCCGAACCCTTAAGAAAACTAAACAACGGTGTTCCGGGTGGATTCCATGAAATCTCTTCCGGAACCGTCATATATTCTTATACTGGCGGTCAATATAATTCATGTGTGCCTGTTATTCAGTCCTCCTTCCGGGAGCGGGCGTTGTGAAGCCTGATACCCACAGTGCCTTCCATTATGGTATATGTGGGACGGGGCATTGAATATCATTCTGGTGATCCTGCCCGGGTTAGGGAAGCGGAGCGCAGAAACCACGGCAAAAGCCCATACCATGGAAATGGAAAAGAAAAAGGAGAATTTTGATGATATAATGAAATTGAAACCGGCTGATCCTATGAGCAACAATGGCAGTATGGAAAACAAAATGTCTCAATGGTCAGAGACCACCGGTGATTCACCCATCACCCTGTTTGTTAACGTATCTTTCCTGATATTCACCATGGAATACTATGCAAAGAACGATTGACCGTTTTCAGCCCTACTTTATTCTCGGTTTTCTCTACCTGGCATCAAACATTTTTTTACGTTCCATTGATTTTTTTCTGCTGGCAAAGGTATTCAGTGCCTCCAGGGATGCGCTTACCTATCTCCGGTGCATATTAAACGACGCCATCTGGTGCGGGTATGTATTCACCCTCTGCCTGCCGGTATATCATTTTTTAAACCGGCGATCCCATCATACCGCCATCATGGTCTGTTCGGTCCTGTTCAGTACATTATTGCTGTTGCAGGCCATCCTTGTTATTTATGCATTTTTCAGCGGGAAACTCCTTGACAAGGAAATATTTATGCGTCCTTTTACCGAGATGTACATGACCGTCAGGAGTTATGGCAGTATTGGTATCTTTTTCCTGGCAGGCCTTGCCGTGGTCATTTCTTTTTCGTTCCTGGCCATCTCGATCATCAGGAGAACAGGGGAGCGTTTCAGGGTGCTGTTTCTCTCCTCAGCCATCATCCTTTTTCTTTCGGTATTCTTTATTTCCTACCCGACAAAGCTTTACGGCTACAATACACAGAGCAACCGGTTTATTATCAATAAGGCATTATATTTTATTTATGAGGAATACAATTATGCAAAGAACTCACTGCACATAGAATATCCTGACACGAAATTCCTTTCGCGGTTTACAACAGAATATCCGCACTGGCAGCTTTGTGATTCCCTTTACCCGTTCCTGCGGAGTGATCTAACTCCTGATGTATTATCGCCCTATTTCACTTTTGTACCCGATACGCCCTGCGTCGTTTTCATCGTGGTGGAAAGCCTGGGGCGCGGTATCAGTGGGGAGAATGCCTATTCGGGCAGCTTTACGCCATTTCTCGATTCCCTGGCCCGTCACAGCCTGTACTGGGAAAACTGTCTCACCACCGCCCACCGAAGCTTCGCCATACTGCCCTCATTGCTTGGCTCACTGCCCAACGGGAACAAGGGATTCCAGTTTGGAGATATGCCGGCACACACCTCCCTCGTACGCCTGCTGAAAGAGAACGGATACAGGATCAACATGTTCTATGCCGGGTATTATGAATTTGATTGTGTAAGGGATTTCATGACCCTGCAGGGTACCGACTATTTCTCCCCGTACTATGAAGAATATGTTTCATCCGGCTTCAGGGAACGGTATGCCAACGAATGGGGGTATGCCGACGGGTTGCTGTTCAGCAAATCACTGGAAGACCTTGCCTCACAGCACAGTGATCATTCCTTCAACCTGTTTGTCACCCTTACCACGCATAACAAGCTGGATATCCCGGGTAAGGAAAAATTTGTCCAGGCAGCCCGTTCGATCAACCGATCACTTACCCAGCGGCAACAAAAGGCGAACATCATTCACCTGGATCATCTGGCCTCATATGTTTATACCGACAATACCCTGAGGGAGTTTTTCCGCCGGTATAAGGAACGACCTGATTTCCGGAAAACCATCTTCGTTATTACCGGCGACCATTATGTATCGAACTTTGGCATCCCGAACCGGTTAAGCCTGTATCATGTCCCATTGATCATCTATTCCCCCCTGTTAAAAATATCCAGGCATTTCAAATCGTTGGTTTCGGTTCTCGATGTTGCTCCTTCGCTGTGGTCCATGCTATGCCATCAGTATAAACTTAAAAAGCCGGAATGTGTTCACTGGCTGTCAGACGGACTAGACACCACGGCGAGCTTCGCCTGCCGGAAGAAAATATTACTGATGCAGGATAACAGGGACATAAAGGAATTCGTGTACGACCGGTTTTTTTTCTCCTACGATTCCATCTATGAAATAACACCGAAGCTCGGACTGGTAACGGCTTCGCCTGAGCATGCAACCCTGGTGGCCGACAAATACCACCTGTTCAAAGCTGTTGCCGGTTATGCCTATAACGAGAACAAGCTCATACCCGATGAATTTCATGTGGTAAACAGGTACTTTGACAATCGCCTGAAAAGGTATTCCTACCCTGATGAGTGGTTTGTGTGCCTTAAGGAAACCCGTCCCACGATCGACGGGACAATCAAAAAAATAAAAATAACCGCCCGTTTCAAGCTCCGTTTCGACACCTTTGATCCCGACGTGATACCCTTGCTGGTTTTCCAATGCAGGGACACCGGCAATGATAATATCTTATACTCCTCCGTTGAAGCCAACCGGCTGATCATGAATGAAGGACAACTGATGGAAGGAATATGGTATGACGTAAATATCTCGCGTGAGTTTTACATTCACCAGGCCAGGGAAATTGAATTCTGGATATATTTCAGGAACTTCACTCAACCCGGGAAATGCCGGTACCGGATCAAGGATCAGAAATATGTGGTTGAGGGAAAGCCATAGATTATGAGAAATTCACCAGGCCGGGAAGCAGTTTAGCAGATGCCATCTTCTCAAGAGTACCGCTGGAAAAACCTTCCCGAAGGCTTTGTCACGCCAGTGTTGCGATTCTGGCATACTATGGACGATTGCTGCACTCCCCGGGAACATGCAAGAAAGGATGCCGGTATACTATACCACCGGGCAGGAAAAGCAGCTATTTCATATGAACATTGAGCCGTGGATTGACCACATTACTATATATGGAACCGAAGGTATAGGTTATTCCCACCATTGTCCTGTAGGAGAACTGTGTGGAAATCTCCTTTCGCTGAAGCAGTATTTCCGCATCGGTGGCTCCTGCCTTGGCTAGTGACAGCTGATCGTGCAACAAGGTAAGCACCCCTTCAAAATTGACACCGAGCCCCTTTGTAATTCTCAGGCTGACGGAGGACTTAAAGGTAAGCTTATTCTTTGACCAGTCATGGAAGTAGTTGCTGTAGGCCAGGCCCAGGTTAACGTGCCCCCATTTCTGTATGGCACTGCCCGATATTTTGAATGAATGTCCGAACAGGTGTTCTTCCAGCATATTATAAATGGTGGTGTCGGTATAGTTATTATATGAATAGCCGAAGCTGTAATTAAAGATCAACTGTTTCCTGTTGGCCTGTGAATAAGGGAAGAGATCATATTCCAGGGAGGGGTAGATCTGGAAGAGAAAATCCAGGTTGCTGAAAGAGGAAGAACTCATCTCAAGGATGGCCCCTGCCGACCAGTGATTGCCGAGGCTTTTTGCGCCCATGGCAAAAAGGGAGGATGATTTATCATATGTTTCAATCGTTTTATCCTTGATTTCAAAATAATCCTTCCCATAGCCATAGTCAAGATCGAGAATAAATTTTGACCTGGAAGTGATCCTGCTGGTGGCCAGCTCCATATTCAGATCGACGGAATTGCTGGTTTTCTGTCCCTGTGCGCTGCCATTCACGGTAACCTCAAAGAGCCAGTTATTCCAAGGGTCATCGGATATCTCCTGCTGAAGCGGCAGTGTATACCGGATATCCATATGTTCCAGAAGGGGTGTCTTGGCAACAAATCTCATTAACCCGGCTTTGAGGATCATTACCTGAGCCATACGTGCTTCATCCTGTGTCGTATTCTTACCCAAGGAAAACGATATAGTATCCGACATTCCTTTCATTTCGCTCTCACCATAGAAATAGTATGTTATTTTCTTTCCACCGGATGCCGTCGGTTCAGTGGTAAAAATGATATGTACCTGGGCGTCCCTAGCATCGCGAACATAATTTACGAACTGGATTTCTTCCTTGATATAATCCGTCGCATCCATGTATACCCTTAAGGCGTTGTTGCGGAGCGTGTCTTCAGGAAATTGCGCAGAAGAGATAAAAAGTATATTGTTTAAACCCAACGCAAGGAGAAAGAATTTAATTTTCATCGTACATCATTTTAACAAAGTTTATCGGCAAATGTCATCCATAGGGTTTTCGTTTTTGTTGCAGGAAATGCAGCAACATCCATCACCGTTTTTAAAAAAGACAAGAAATGACAACACATTGATTACACTTTTGAACAGAAGTGTTTTTTCTCAGTCTGAATCGTCAGGGGGTTGTTTTCGGTTAGTGGTTTAGCAGACGGAGGTTTACAGATGGTGATTCACTTTTCGTATTTCAGAATTTTTTCCCCAGCTTTTCCTCCAGTTTGTAAATATTGATGGCGTTTTCACGAAAGATCTTCCTGACGATATCGCGAGCCACTTCTTCGGTCATCCTTCCCTGGTTTATTCTGCCGGCGAGCACTTCGGCCACTACCTCTTTGGCCATCTCAAGTGCGCCGGTTGATTCCTCGATATAGAGGCAGTCGCCTCCCCACATGAACCTGTTATAGGCGATGGCGTCGAGCATCACATCCAGGGCATGGATGGCCTCTCTGCGGGACAACTGGGCCAGCCAGGCAAGATCAAAATATACATTCCTGAACTCTTTTCCGAGCATGGAGCATTCGGTCGTCCAGGGAAACCCCCCGTGCAACACAATAAACCTGGCTTCGGGGTACTGAAGGAACAGGTTGCTCAGCTTAACCGGGTTGCCTCCGTCACCATAACCGATGCCGGTATGTATTTGCACCGGTAAGTCATATTCAATGCATTTCTTGATGGTCCAGTGAAAGATGTAATCCTCCAATTTTTTCTTTTCTTCCGTTGTACGCTGCTCAGGAAGTTTGTTGAACAACGTGCGGGCTGTTGTGTAAGGGACATCCTCATATTCGGATGTCCTGTAATAGGCCAGCGTATTTTTCACTCCCACGGCATGAGCTTCGATATTTCTTTTCAGCATGTGATCGCAGAGAACCAGGTAATCATCGAGATCTTTCATCCTAAAGTTGTCAAGTCCCAGCATCTCATAACTCAGGCCCTTCAATGGATATATTCCGTCTTCGGCAGGAACGTTTACCAGCTGGATAAACCGGTTGATCACGAATACTTGTGCAAAGTAGCGTTCATCTAAAGGAGCGGGACTGTCAAAATCAAAATCATCCTTATCGGCCAGTATCACCAGCATTAGCTCAAAGCCGGCTTTATGAAATGCCTCGTCAAACCAGGAGGGATAATCACGATAGTTCCTTGCAACCTGATCCGACAATGCATAAGTATTCTCCCTGGTGAAATACAGCTCGTTGAAACCGTACAGCTTCTGAAATCCTTTCACCAGCGAACCATAAAAACTGGTATTACGGGTATAATTAATATACATCCCATATTTATCCCACATCCCGTCGAGGTTCAGGGAATCCATATCCTTAAATAATCCTGTACCGCCGGCATTGGTTATATCTCCTCCGAGATATCCCAACAAGTCATACACATTAAATGGTTGGTCTTCCCTGCAATGAACAGGGCGCTGGTGTTCATGGGTGTCAATCACTTTAACCTGATCAGCCACGGTCCTGATCCTGTCATATATATCATTTTTACTGGTAGTACATTGACTGCCCAACAGGAGGAACAGGAATACAATGACATCCCGTTGCAGGTGTGTTGATGTATTTGTCAGTGATTTTTTCATATTTAATTAATTTGAGTTACCATTATCTCCTGCGAATCTCATCGCCCCACAACGGCTGGTCATTTCCCTTCCACAGGCGCCATACCTCACGCCATTCGTGGATCTGCCGGAGGCCGATCAGTGGTTTGTGCTGACGCTCTTCCTTTGTGAACGACCGGGGCAAAGCAGATGCTTTGCTCTGGTACCAATATGCCACGGAGGCAAGATCCAGTGTCATATCATTGGCATGACCGTGTTCAATGGTGAACTTCAATGATGAATTGAAATAGACAGGATCGGTAATAAAGAAGCGGTAGACATGGGTATGTCCGAGCCAGCCTGTTTCATTATTGACCCGTGCATAACCGAAATTGGGATGATGAAACAATTCCTTTGGGCTCCAGGAGGTATTAAAGAAATCTTCCGTACCTGTTCCCACGATGGTGGGCAGGGTATCTCCGTCAATAAAGAGCATATCATTTCCTTCCCCGTACCATATGGTTGAAGGATTGTTGATGTAATAGTTCACACCCACAAAGTGACCTTTTCCGCGGATATCGGCAAACAGGTAATTACCTGAACCGCTGGTGTTGGCTCCGTCATAGGTGCCACTGTAAGACAGGGGCGGCACTCCCC
>JAXDBV010000145.1:0-5131 GCA_034678415.1 Bacteroidales bacterium | reverse complement strand
TTTCATCCGTAGCGAATATGATCTCTCCCCCGTAGAATAGATTATGAATAAAAATCACACCTTCAGAATGTTCATACACACCGCCCCCGATTATCACGTTATTATCGACCAATATTGGACCGTGATTCACTTCCATATACAATGAATTATTATCGGTATTGCTGATGACGTTACCCGAAATTCTTGTACCCTGTGCTTCCCAGTCGAGCCATATTCCGAACGCGGCTTCTCCGCTGATTCCGTAAACACCATTGATAAGGTTATCACGGATGATAACATCTACCGCTCCATGGAATTTGATCCCAGCTGTTTCCCACCCGCCAAATTGTTTTGAATAGTTTATATTTTCAATACGATTGCCTTCGATTAGGCTGAATTTATTACCTCCATCACCGGCGATACCTGATTGTGCGCAGCGTCGTATCTCATTATTGCGTACCACATGTCGTCCGAAGGTTGTAGTGTCAGGCAAGATTGATTCACGCATTTCCTTTAATGAATTTTGAAACCTGCGTTCCAAATCCATCTCGAACGCTTTCTTGTTCTTTATATAATCAGGATTTTTGACGAAATCTTCTATCCGTGGTCTCAGATCATTCTGGAATTTGTCAATGTCAATGTATTTATCTGTAAACCCGGTAACAAAGCCTAAGCAGATACCAATGCATTTGGCGTCAGAAATATGGCAATTCTGGATCACCCAGCCACAACCATGGTTCGTTCCGACAGCGCCTTTCTGATGCGTTGACGGGGGTGACCAGTTTTCCGCTGAATGCATAATGCGGAACCCATCAATGGTAATATAATTAATGTTGGTCTTTTCCGGGAAGAAAATGCATTCCCGGACGGCTATTTCAGTCAGGGCTGTATTTGGATTCTGATCCCTGAAATTAGCCCAGATTTGTGTCATCCCATTGTTTGTTTCTGTATACCATGAATAAGGTATTAATAAAGTGGAATCCATGGTGAGCATTTCGGTAAGGGGATTTTCATCAATGAACACTGATCCGCAATGATATTTATTTATGCCATATGTCAGCCAGGCACCCTTTATTTTAGATTGAAACGGATTATAATCCCCGAAGAATGATACTGGCAGTTGAATGTTCCACAATCCGTTTTTAAGCTTTTCCCAGGTGGTTATACGTTCCGATCCCTTGATGCAGACTGTTTCTCCTTCAGCAGCCATGAAAATTATAGGCTGCAGGGGTGACGCACCCCCCCGGGGAGGTTTGATCCACTCCCGGTAGGTACCTGCATGGACCTTCACAATATCTCCGGGTTGTGCCATTGAAGCTGCCTTAGTGATGGTACGTAAAGGATAATTCAACGATCCGTAATTATTGTCATCCCCATGGATGGATACATGGATCTCCTTTGCTTCAAGTATCAGATCCGGCAAAACAAAAATGAATAATCCGATGAGAATAATCTCTGATAACACTCTGCTTTTCAGGTTGGATGTTTGTGAAGATTCACCACACCTTGTGATTATTGTATTCATATTAAAAAGTATTGACAGGTGTTTTTCTTGGAATTTTCTGATCGCTCATTGCTGACTTATAGACTATGTATGCCAGGATTATTGCATTATTCTGTAAGTCGGTTATATTCAATCGTTCATATGTGTCCGCTATAGTATGGTGCGCCCTGCTATGTTCATTATGTTCCTGAATAAAAATGAAGGCGGGAAGGTTGATTTCATCAAAAACAACATGATCTGTATTTCCATAACTTTTCAGCGAAACGATGGAACAGCCTTTTTCATTAAACGGGGCAAGCCATGTTTCAAATAAGGTCTGGGCCTCTGTGTTGCCATGAAGGTAGATTCCCCTGAACTTTCCGGATGCGTTATCCATATTATAATAAACAGAAAACCGGGAATATTCCGGTTTCCGTGTTTTTGTGACCGGATCGAAAAGATATTTCTGAACATATCCCGATGAACCCAAAAATCCGTGCTCCTCACCGTCCCAGAGTGCGATTCTGATCGTTCTACGGGGCTGTATACCGATGGTTTTTAGAATACGCATGGTTTCCATCATTACTACACAAGCAGCAGCATTATCACCCGCACCCGTCCCGCCATGCCAGGAGTCCAGGTGAGCCCCAATAAGAACTATCTCATCCTTCAGTTCCGGATCTCCGCCAGGGATTTCTCCTATAAGGTTACTTACACGGTCGTTTATTGTAAATTTGTTTTTAACCTTGATTTCCATTCTTACCTCTATTCCGTGTCGAAGGAGCCTCTCTACGCGTCCAAAGGCCTCGGGTGGGAGATTCAGCTCAGGAACAGGTTCAGGATCCCCTATACTGTAGTCTGATCCTCCTGCTGAAGGGACATTGGGATAAAGCGTGAATGATTCCCGCAATATGATCCCAGCTTTTTCCCGCCGTAAGAACTCTACAATCTTTTTTTGAAGTATGGTTGATAAAGAATCGGTTATCTCCTCCTCGTGTTGTGACGGTTGCACGGGACTATCGGGTTTCTCGAAGTCCTCAGCCCTGAATTCGCGTTGGCTCTTCGCTTTCATCATCTCACGACTCCTGATCTCAGATATATCAGGAGGTATCATTACGATCTTCCCTTTCAGTTTTCCTCTGTATTTTTCAATATCTTGCTCTGACGCAATATCTACCAATACTACTCTTCCACGGATCATCCCCCTGGTTGATCCCGTCCATGCTATCGGATTCACACAAAAACTTGCATAATATGGAGCCGTCATCGCTGCATACGCCTTAAGGTTATCCCAACCTCCGTGATGAAGACGATTCTCAACCTCCAACCTGATATTCTCAATACCAAAGTCATTTAACAGCTTCCCGGCAACATCAAAACCGCGGGATGCATTTCGCGATCCTGTAAGCCGGTGGCCGGAATAATCTGTCAGCCAAAAAGCAAGATCTTCCGTTTTAGAATTCTCTGTTCCTTCACGGGTGATCATATCGATCATGATGGAATCAGACCGTGTGTTTTGGCATAATAGTCCGGAAAACGAGATATTCCAGAGTAGCATGAAAGCGAGACAGACTAGTTTATACATCAGTAATACTATTTTTATTTATCAACTTATCACTAGCTCCACAGCTGTTACGGATGCGGCAGGAAAGAGCATCGGTTCGTCCACCGACAGTACCCTTTCGATGGGTTTGAGCGGATCGAAAGGTGATCCCAGCACTTCATATTCCGGATCGGTGCATAATACAAATGATCGGCTCGATGTAACTGTCCAACCAGGTACTTCAACCCGTATTGAGGAGGCATCTGTTCGGCTTGTATTTACTACATGGAGGAAGATTGTCTTCCCAGTAATGCTGGCCGTAATATCCAGGTCTTTGTGGCCTCCCTCAGTTCTGAGCAGCTGTTCACCGGTATGCCTGCGATACAGGCTCATGATTTTACCCACCGGCATCAGAACAGGGTTATTTCCCGGTACGATCATCATAGCGTTTGTCATCCACCGTGTCCCGCAAAAATCGGCAAGAGTGGCTATCTTCAATACATCGCCGTTGCGCTCGTGCAGGTTCATTAGTCGGGCATATGATACCCCGGCAGCCCAGGTCGACAGCACTTCCCCACGATTCCGTCCTTTGAGACCAAAATGACATTCTGTCATCGCCAGCGGCATCTGACTCCCGTGGATTTCTTCCCTCATTTCGCCAAGTCTCTTTTCATGTATTCTGTAGCCATCATATATAAGATGGTTCCAGGTTGAAGCCGGATCTTTCCGATAATAGTTAAAATTCAGAGGCGATTCATTGATCCTCTGCATTTCCGACAAATTATCCCTGCTTTCAACTGGGTGAAAACCATGATGAAAGGCAATATAATCGATATACTCACCGGCTATATCCATCATTTGCCTTGCCCAGCCGCTATCGCCCCAACCGATGATCTTTATTGACGAATCCACATTCTTCATAGCTTTAGCAAATTCAACCGTTTTCCTTGCTGCTGTTACAACATCAAAACCATTATGGTATGACGTTTCATTACCGATTTGCCAGATCTTCACCGCTAACGGGTCATGGAACCCGTGACGTCTTCTCAACCTGTTTCCAGGATTATTGCAGTAGTCCACCCATTGTGCAGCTTCCGTGGCATCTGCCGCCCGGATTTCCCCTTTACGGTTAACCGCCCATCCTGGATTCCCATCAGATTCAAAATTGACGCATAACAGCGGATCGGCATCTACTCTCCGGCAAAAATCAACAAACTCAACTGTTCCTATTTGGTTGGATTCCATCCCGCCCCATTGTATATTCAACATTGGGCGCCTGTTCTTTCGTGGTCCCACCCCTTCCTTCCAACGGTAGTATGAGCTGAACACGCCTCCCCATCGAATCATTCCAGGTGCCAATTCTTTTGTTAACTGAATAACATTATCTCTCCAATCTTCAGTTCCATGATCCCAGGCAGCTTCAACTGAGCTGTCAGATATCCCCAAAGGCTCCATGAATTGCATGTATATCCAGGGCGAAAGGTTGAACAGTGGCTCAGTAGATATTGATAGCAAAGGGACGGAGTCACTGAATGTTATTTTGTTAACTAATGGCAGAAACATCACTCCTGGACCAGCCAACCTGACAAAATTTCTTCTGTTCATTACAAGACTTAGATTAATTATATTTGTTTTGATATTGCCTTATAGTTAACCCAATTCAGCAACATCAATTTTAATCGGTTAATAATTCATCTTGCATGGCAATTTTTCCTTCTGTATTGAGGCTCGGTAGACTAAATATGCCATGATGATGCTGTTTTGTTTAAGAGCATCTATATCAAGTCGTTCATAAGTATCCATGATCGAGTGGTAACCCCTGCCGAATTCCCCCTGATCCTGTATGAAAGTGAAAGCCGGAAGGTTCACCTCATCGAATGAGATATGGTCGGTGTTCCAGAAGTTTCGTATGGACAAGGTGGAGCACCCCATATCTTCAAACGGTTTTAACCATTCTTCAAACACCGGTCTTACTTCCTCGTTTCCTTGCAGATATATTCCCCTGAACCTACCGGTGAGGTGATCGGCATTAAAATACACCATGAAGCTGTCATAACCCGGTTTGTGCTCCTTCGTCAGCGGATCCGCGAGGTACTTTCGTGCATAAGCCCGTGATCCTGTCAACC
>JAXDBV010000144.1:0-8141 GCA_034678415.1 Bacteroidales bacterium | reverse complement strand
TCAGCTTTGAGTGGCGAAGAGATGAATACCCTGGGATTAATTTTGATGAGGGTACACAGATAGGGCTGATTGCTCAGGAAGTGGAGAAGGTATTTCCATGGCTTGTAAAAACAGATGATAACGGCTACAAGGCCGTTTCTTATGAGAAACTTGCGGTGATACTCCTAGCTGGAATGAAGGAACAGCAGAAGCAGATCGATGAGCTGAAGGCGATGGTAGAAAAACTTACGGAAAAATAATCCATTCCGGATGTCGTGGCAAAGGCTGAAGATCACTTTCAGCCTTTTTTATTGATTTTGAGGGAAGAAATACGTAACTTTTCTTACAAATCACATAAATCATACCCCCATGAAAACGCGATCATTTCTTTTGTCGGTTGTATTATATCTGTTGACTGTCCCTGTAATTCCGCAGGGATTCAGTTACCAGGCGGTGGTGCGCAATACCGGCGGCACCGTTTTGTCCAATCAGAATGTCGGGTTCCGGTTCAGTATCCTGCAGGGGAGCGCCACGGGTACCGTGGAATACAGTGAGACCCACGATCTGAACACTGACAGCCAGGGACTGGTGACCCTTGTCATCGGGAGCGGCAGCGTGATGAGTGGCAGTTTTACCGGTATCGACTGGAGCAACGGAGCCCATTACCTGAAGGTAGAACTGGATCCCACGGGAGGGATCTCTTATGCTGTTTCTGAGACGAAACGCATCCAACCGGTGGCGTATGCCCTGTATTCCGGGATATCCGACTCAATCAGTCCGGGCCGAGTGGAGGTCAAAGGGGACGCCACACAAAATGACGAGAAAGCCCTGTTCGAGGTGAAACGAAGTGATGGTCAGACGGTATTTGCGGTATACCCGGAAGGGGTAAGGGTTTACGTGAAGGATGAGCCTGGGAAAGGCAGTAAGGGTGGTTTTGCGGTGGGAGGGTTTGATCCGGGCAAGGGGATTACCGATGAGTATCTGCGTGTTACGCCGGATAGTGTACGGGTGTATGTTGCTCCGGGTGCGGGCAAGGGCAGCAAAGGGGGCTTTGCTGTGGGAGGCTTCGATCCGGGGAAAGGTCTTGATGATGAATACCTGCGGGTGACGCCCGACAGCGTGCGCATTTATATCCAGGATAGAGAAACGGGCAAGGGGAGCAAAGGAGGGTTTGCTGTTGGAGGCTATGATCCGGCGAAAGGACTGACGGGTGATTATTTCAACGTATCAGGGAAGACTGAGGCAGAGGTTATACATGGTGAAGCACGCGTTATGTGGTACCCGGTCAAGGAGGCGTTCAGGGCGGGCAACGTGCTGATCGAATCAAAAGACAGCGTGGGGACGAACTCCTGGGCATCGGGATACAAATCGAAAGCCATTGGTGACTGGTCTCAAGCTCTTGGATACCAGGCTGTTGCCAGGGAGAACTTTTCAACGGCCATCGGGAAAAATTCCGTTGCTGCGAAAATGAATTCCTTCGCATTCGGTGAAGATGCCAGAGCAAAAAAAGAGGAGAGTTATGCCTTTGGCAGGGGTGCCTTTGCCGGCGGTTATCGCAGCTTTGCCTTCGGAAGTGCCGGTGTGGACGAATTCGGCACTGTCACTGATGTTGCTATGGCACTAGGAGATTATTCATTTGCTGTTGGACAGGGCTCCAGGGCGACTGCGAAAGGAGCATTCAGTATCGGCATTGCCGACACAGCGTCCGGTGATTTTTCCACAGCCATCGGTTTTCGCTCTGCTTCGGGAGGTGATTTCTCCACTGCTATTGGACTGTATACCAGTGCAAAAGGACAATCATCCGTTGCGCTGGGGCAACGTTCCATGGCCAGCGGTTCAGCTTCAACAGCCCTGGGAGGATACGCATATGCCATTGGTGACTATACCGTGGCTATAGGATATGAAACCAGGGCTGTAGGATTTAATTCCACCGCTATTGGCTGCAAGGCGTATGCGGAAGGATGGATCTCCACGGCTCTTGGTTTTGAAACGAAGGCAAAAGGAACCATTTCGACTGCGACAGGATACAGAACCGTCGCCAGCGGAGATTTTTCCATATCCATGGGCTATAGAACCGTGGCCAAGTCATTATCTTCACTGGTTATCGGACAATACAACGATACAACCTGTTCTGCCACAGGAAATGAGAACTGGGAATCCACCGATCCTCTTTTTATCATAGGAAACGGTACGTCCAGCTCAAGATCCAATGCCATAACCGTGCTTAAGAACGGTCGAATGGGACTACAGTCAGTGACTAACCCGACCTATGCACTTGAGTTGCCTGATAACATCTCTCCCAATATAGGCTCGGCAAGGGCGTATGGATGGACAATTTATTCGGACGGAAGGACGAAAACCGGTCAGACACACATCCCATATGGTCTGGAAGAGGTGATGCAACTGGTACCGAAAACGTATATTCATCATAGTACAGTGAATGGTAATAAGGGTTTTGAAATCAGTGATTCGGGGGTACGCGATATTGGCCTTGTTGCACAGGAGGTCTATGAGATAATACCCGAGGCCGTTACCAGGCCGGCCAATGAAGAAACCGACCTTTGGAGCCTGTCGTATGACAAACTTGTCCCGGTACTGGTTAAAGCTATACAGGAGCAGCAATCAACCATTGACCATCAGAAAATAAGAATTGAACAATTGGAAAAACAGGCCTCGGAAATAAGTGAACTAAAAATCCTGCTTCAAAACCTCCGGGTATCCCCCGAAATAATGGCAAAGCAGGAATAATCAGATGCCAAATCAGCATCATAATATTACGTTTTGTTCATGGGTGTTCTATTTCCTGAGCTCACAGTAACCGCAGTCATATTAATCACCTGTTTCGTAGAAATCGTCTTTCCAATATTCCGATAATACTCTTTTCTTCATTTTTTGTTTTTTCAGTTTTACTATTGACAAGCATGGTAATTATTAGTAACTTATAACATTAGTGTCCACTAAAAAATAAATATCGTTCTTTGAAATCTTGAATACGTCTAGGTTGTAGCGTTTTTTTGTTACATATCGATTTGAAATGAGAATATGGTTTTTAGCTTTAAAGAAAGGTAAAAACCATGAATCAAGGCAAATATATTTACTCTCAACTTACAGATTTTCTTCCAAAACGTGTTTTTGATTGCATCGTTGATAAATACGATGGAAATAAGCATGTTAGGTTCTTTACTTGTTGGAATCAACTCTGCAGTATGGTTTTCGGTCAATTAACAGGACGAGAGAGTATGCGTGATCTGATGATCGGTCTTGATGCTCATGAAATTGCACTGCTCTATAAATATCGATGGAAAGTAGAATTGTTCTTCAAATGGATAAAACAGCATCTAAAATAAAATCCCTCTGGGGAATAACACCGAATGCAGTAAAGATACAAATCTACTCAGCTATCATCGTTTACTGTCTGGTTGCAATAGTTGCTTACAGATTGAAAGTAGAACGTTCACCTTACGAAATATTACAGATTTTAAGCATATCCCTTATTGATAAAACGCCTCTAAAAGAGCTATTTACAAACCATGATTACCAAGATGTCAAAGGACTATATTTTATACAGTAAAAAATCAATAATATTTAAGTGGATACTAATGAACTTATAATAATAACTACATCCGATGATTATCCGGTTTTTCTAATAAACTTTTTACATTATGAAAAGAATATGTTGTTATATGTTATTATTTTCACTTATAGTAACATTAAGTGCTTGCGAAAAAAAGGATTCAGATCCTGATGACACCAACACTTTCAATGACTCCAGGGATGGTCATACATACGAGACTGTAAAAATCGGCAACCAGATATGGATGGCTGAAAACCTTTCGTACCTGCCTTCTGTGAGCCCTTCTTCAACCGGGTCTGACACAGAACCTTACTATTATGTCTATGGTTACGAGGGGATCAGCGTTACCGAAGCGAAAGCTTCTGAAAATTATAAAACATACGGAGTTTTATATAACTGGGAGGCGTCCCTTGAGGCCTGTCCTGAGGGATGGCATTTACCAGCGCATGATGAGTGGACTGAGCTTGAAAACTACCTGATAGCAAATGGGTATAATTATGATGGTACCACCAGCGAAAACAAGATAGCAAAAGCACTGGCAACCAAAACCAACTGGGTCTCATCCACAGGCACGGGTGCTGTTGGAAATGCTGATTACCCGGAGATGAGGAATAAAACCGGTTTTTCGGGCCTGCCGGGTGGTAACCGTGGATGGAATGGGGTGGCCAGCAACATGGGTTACTATGGAAACTGGTGGTCCACTCGGGAACTGTCATCAACAAACGCGTGGGGCCCTTACCTGCGTTATAATTTCGACGCCCTTGGAAAATACGAGTTCGTTAAGAAGGAAAATGGTTTTTCTGTCCGTTGCCTGAAGGACTAGTTCCTCACAGTTACATTGTTTGGGCTCCTAGCCTCTGAGAAGAAATCATCGTTTTTCGTCCTATATTCTGATTGCACTTGCTTTACCCCTTTATAGGGATATTACAGCCTTTCTATATTTTTGCCGGATGAGATTATCTGATGATGTGGCTAAAGATTATTTGAACACCTTTAAAACAATAAAATAGAAAAAATGATCCCGCAAAGGTATGATGTGACCAAGCAAGCGAATACCAGACTTTTCAAAAAAAGGTTTTATGCGCTGATCCTATGTATTATAATCCTTCCTTTAATTTCTTCATGTAACCAGGAGAAGAAAAAAGAAGCTGAGATGAGAGGTATATGGATCCACCAGGGGATGTTTGATCCAGACCTGGGGAAGGCCACCGCACAGATGGATTCGCTGTTCATACGTTATGCAGCCATAGACATCAACAACATTTTTTGCTTCAACGCCCTGAAAGAGGATCATCCGCTCGGGTGGGATTTTTTGCAGGTCTTGATTGAGGAAGGAAAAAAGCACGGAATGGGTATACATCCCATAATATACCCCGGGTACCAGGTAAATCTTGAGAAAGCCCTGGTCGAACACCCGGACTGGCTCATACGTGATATGAACGGACAAGTCATGCCTCATTTCAACCTTGCATTGCCCGAAGTGAGGCAGTACTGGATCGACCGTGTGAAGGATGCCCTCAGCTACGATATTGCCGGCATCCATCTCGATTATATCCGTTTCCCGCTGAACCAGGGTTATAGTTATGACAGCCTCACCTGTGCCATGTTCAGGCAGGAATGGGGATTCTCACCCCTGGAAGTGTCGCACGACTCGGGAAGCATGATATGGTGCGAATGGATAAAATGGAATGCCAGGCAGGTAACTGCCCTCGTAACCGGAATCAGGGACGTTATTAAGGAGTCAGGCAAGTCTGTTCTCCTGGGAGCGGATGTGTTCCCCGATGCCGGATTGTCGTTCTACGAGATTGGCCAGGACTGGGCATCATGGATGCAAACCGGCCTCGTTGATATAGTATGTCCCATGCTCTATACAAGCAACCCTGAGCATTTCAGGAGTTACGTTCTACGGGCGCTTGAAGCGGCTGACGGCAAATGCGCTGTACACCCCGGTATAGGGATCGCCACTTCACATAACAGGATCAGCAAGAAAACATTGGTGGAAGAGGTTGAGATTACACGCGAGTTTTCATGCAACGGATTTGCGTTCTTCTCGGGTTATTCTCTCACCCCTGATATGATCGATACCCTACGACTGACTGTGCTGAATCAATAGTTTATTCACCATGAGGTTCTGGTTCTGCCTCCTCCTGCTGTCATGCTTCTGTTCCTGCAACCGGTATCCCGGTGACAAATCCCCGCCTGCCGCCCTGAACGGGGAATACTGGAAGAAACAGGCACTGACGGAAATTCTTCCTTACTGGACGAACAATGCAAGGGATACTGCGTATGGTGCTTTCCACACCAGCCTGGGTGCCCGCTGGGAGCCTTCGGGCGATCCACTGATCTATCCGAGCATGATAGCCCGGCACCTCTTCAGCTATTCGGTTGCCTTCCTGATGACCGGTGTTAAGGACTATTTAGCAATTGCGGATTCTACCAGTAATTATCTGCTGCGTCATGCCTGGGACAAAGAATACGGCGGCTGGTATAACGCTCTTGAACGAAACGGGTCGGTTGCGGACAGCGGAAAAGCAACATTTATCCAGGTATATGTCAATACCGGACTGGCTATGTACTATTTTGTCACCCTCGATACCACCGTCCGTAAATACATCGATGCCTCCAACCGTCTGTTGGAATCAAACACGTGGGATCATGATTACGACGGTTATTATAATGCGATGACCAGGGACTGGCAGGTGAATGATGACAGGAAAAGCATCAGCAGCCAGGTGGCTCACGTCTCAGGCTATCTCATTACCCTCTATCTGGCTACCGGCGATGAAAAATATCTTCTTCAGGCAGAAAGGATCATGAAGGTAATTATGGACAGGATGTGGGATGAAAAGACTGGCTGGCTGTGTGAATTATTTAACAGAACCTGGGAAGTTATCCCCGGGGCACAGGATGAGATCAATATCGGGCATAACCTGGAGGTGGCTTGGATGCTCCAGCGCCTCGCCATGCTGCGACAGCAAACTGTGATGGACAGTACGTTTCAACGGCTCGTTCAAAACCTCAGGAATTACGGGTTCAGTCATGCAGAAGGCATCTGGTTTGTGTCAGTCGACCGGTTGCAGCCCGTTAGAAACAGCAACGATACCTACTGGTGGATCCAGGCATACGGTAATATGTTCTGCCTCTTCATGTACCGGGCTACCGGTGATAACAAATACCTGGGGGATTTTGAAAGAAGCGCCCGCTTCTGGAACCGGTACATCATTGATACTATCCATGGCGACACATATTTCCGCATATCGCGCCAGGGTGAGGTGCTCGATTCTATCAAGGCCAACCCCTACAAGACATCCTATCACAGTATGGAACACGGATTCCTGAACTACCTTTACCTGAAACTGTGGCTGCAGGATCAGGCTGTGGAACTCTATTTTCACTCCCGGCATCCGGAACAGAAAAAGATACTGAGTCCCGTTCCTATGGAAGATATGAATATTTGTATCAGGAAGACGGTCCGGGATGACGAATCTTTCGTAACACCGGTTAATGAATGTGTGCGCGAAGTGCTTCTTCCACCCCTGAAACAACCTGAAATAGAAGTTCTTCTCGGAAGAAGAAAAAACAGGCTGAAGAAATAATTAATATTATGTTTATTTTTATCCGGAAACTAAACAAACCGGAAATGGACATACTTAAGCAGCTTGCCGTATGCATCGAGAAAGGTAAAATTGACCAGAGATCACCCTATCCGCCTGATATGAAAGGGCAGGACGGAGCCGACGAGCTTACCCGCAAAGCGCTTGATGAAGGTATATCGCCCGTGGATGTTCTGAACCATGCCCTGGTGGAGGGAATGAATGTCGTGGGTGTGAGGTTCAGGGAAAACAGGATATTTGTTCCTGAAGTGCTGATGGCCGCCAAAGCGATGAGCAAGGCGATGCAGCACCTGAGACCTTACTTCCAGTCGGGCCAGGTGAAAAGGAAAGGAACCATGGTCATCGGTACCGTAATGGGCGACCTGCACGATATAGGCAAGAACCTGGTGGCCATGATCGTGGAAGGCGCAGGATGGGAGGTGATCGACCTGGGTGTGGATGTGCGGTCGAACCAGTTTGTTGATGCCCTCCAAAAACACCCCGGCGCTGTAGTGGGTATGTCTGCCCTGCTGACTACCACCATGGTAAATATGGAACCTATCATCAGGGACATAAAATCGAAGACTCCTGCTACCAGGGTGCTGGTGGGCGGAGCACCACTGAACCAGGAGTTCTCCATGAAGGTGGGGGCCGACTTCTATTCCCCCGATCCCCAAGGGGCGGTTGAGTATCTGAACACAATATAAACCGGTTCGGTTGATGGTATGGTGTCGTGAGAGGATTACGAGGCGATTTCCTGTCAGTTTACACTAACTTATTTTACGAGCTACAAAAACTCGAATACCGCTAAAACCCGCATGCACTATACCATGTGTTACCTGCTGGCATTTTTGTTCTTACAATTTTTTTCAATTGCTGTGTAGAACTTTTATAGGCTATTAAATATTAGTCTGATATATGTAAAAAGTCACCTTGCATATTGAAAACTAAAGTTACACCATTGTTCAGGTCAACATGTTGGTTGCTGCCTTGAA
>JAXDBV010000143.1:0-14923 GCA_034678415.1 Bacteroidales bacterium | reverse complement strand
TATTCGGTACAGTTTTACTTCGCTGCCGTGTTTTCTCACCTTACTGTCATTCATAAAGGGTATCGCGAAGGTACATCCGCCGGCCATGCACTCCTTTATCAATTGCATGTAGCGCGGTTCGAAGATTCTCAGCGGAACCCTTTCTCCCGGCATAACCACTATTCCCAACGGGAAATAGGGAAGGGTCTTATATGTTGCCTGGTGCAGTCTCATCGTGCCATGTCAGGATTCTACATTTATGATCCCTATTACAAATTTCCGGCCAAAATGTTTATTTCACAAGATGACCGGCTGATTTCCGATGGCAAAATTTTGTTCAACAGAGGATTTTTTGTACCTTAACAGAAATAGGATCATTATGGAACCGAAACACGTGAATGATAGCGTCAAGCGGCAGTTCAACAGGATATTGGTGCCGGTTGATTTCACGGATTACTCGGAAATGCCTGTTTGTTTGCCATTGCCCTGGCATCAAGTCTTAAGGCCGAAGTGGAGGTGATGCATGCCTACTACACACCGGAGATTACTTCACTGCCCTATGATGAGACATTCTCGTTCCAGGGCACGTTGGCGGAATACCTTAGCGAGAATAAGGAAAGAGCCAGGGAAAACCTGGATGCATTCATTGATCGTATGAGGGATTATGCCAGGAAGGTGCTGAAGGAGCCAATCCTGATTGGATCTTCCCTGCTCAGAGGGTTACCGGCAGAAGCCGTATTATACATGACGGAGAACTACAAACCT
This sequence comes from Bacteroidales bacterium, assembly GCA_034678415.1. Lineage (GTDB taxonomy): Bacteria > Bacteroidota > Bacteroidia > Bacteroidales > VadinHA17 > JAXDBV01. The sequence goes on along the minus strand of JAXDBV010000143.1, from coordinate 14,179 downwards.
GACCTGATCGTTGTCGGTACACATTCTACCGATAAAAGGAAGGAGAGCGCAAGTTCAATGGTAAGGATCATCCAGGAGGTGAGGATCCCGGTTATTGTGGTGCCGGAAAACTGCGATTACAGGGATCTGAACAGGATCAGACATGTTGGATATGCTACCGACTTTGACGAGTCGGATTTCTTTTCGATGAAAAAACTGATAGACCTGGTTTCGTCCATAAAACCCACTATTTCATGCGTTCATGTTGGTCAACAGCCGATTACGGAGGAAGAGAAAGCCAGGATGGACGGTTTAAAAGAGTACTTTCATAAAATATACCCCTCATATACCCTTGAATGTAAGCTTGTGGAGCAGAAGGATGTGATTGAAGGACTGGATGCAGTAATCAGGGATCAAAACATTGACCTGTTATCCCTTACGACCCGTCGGCGTAATCTGATAAGCAAAATCATACAACCCAGCGTTACAAAAAAAATGTTCTTCCAGACAAATATTCCCATGCTGGTCTTTCATTCTTAACCATGGAATATTTGAGGAATATTTTAAATACAGATGAGTCTGTTATCCGGGGCGAGGATATCAGTCATATTTCAGCCGGGCATTGATTTTTCCGCCGGTAATGATCCAGCACGTTTCATCGCACTGATCAGTAATTTTCCTGGTTTTTAGTCTGTCACCATCCACGGCATAAATTGTTCTGTCACCTGCTTTATACATGGCAGTAATGCTATAGTATTGGTTCACAGGCACTTCAACATATAACGTGGTAACGGATACCGTGTCGATCCATTCTACAATCCTGTCTTCCAAGTCGTTACGGTAAACCACCACGGGTATTTCCTGGTTCTCATCATTTATGGTAAGTTTAATTACCAGTTCACCCACCGTTGGTTTTTCAGTGTAGCATTCATCACAATTCACTTCTCCCAGAAATGGATCTTCCTCACAGGCTATGGTACCAATGAAAAGGATGATCGTAAGGATTATCTTCCGGATGATCTGCATTTTAATTTTCTTGAGTGAGGGTTTACCACCAGTTTACCTTTTTGAACCTTTCCTTTGCCGGAATCAGGTTGAAGAAATAGATGAATTCAACGGTCATTCTTCCATCAGGGATATGATAGAGATCCAGGGGCACACGGTCATAAGAAATCCGGTAACCGAAATTTTTTCCATAGATCCCCATACCTGCGCGTGGTATGGTAAAGAAACCGGTGACGGGTGCTTTCTCCATGCCCCGGTAACTGCCCCATGTAAACAATTCAGAAACAGCGATATGAGCGCGCAGGTTACGTTGGTTTTTCAACCGGGCGATGCTGAAGGTCTTCTCCAGTGACACCCAGGCCGAGTATCTTTTTTCCCATAGTTGCAGAAAAACACCGGTTGATGTACTGTCAACCAGCAGGCGTCTGGCAAATAGTCTGGCCGATGCTCCTGCCTGCAAGGACAATTTGGAAGCATTTTCCTCCACCCCGGTAAAGAAGCCGGTTGATATATCACTGGTATTCAGATTTATACCAATTCCTACAGGTACCCGTGCAAAGAACATGGTCTGTTTCTTTCTCCCCCCGGCGGTTCTGATGAGGTTCATCAGTTCGCGGTTGTATGTTTCATCGGCGAGGGTAAGCACGTCGGGATTTGATCCGTACCGTGCATTCGGATCGGCGCCAAGCAGGAGCAACAGTTTTGCTGCTTCTATCTGTTCGTGCATTACGGCAATGGCTAACGCGTTGTATCCCTGGTTGTTGAATCCATTGATGTCGGCTCCTTTTGCGTGAAGCATTCGTATGATTGCAGTATCACCGGCTTGTGCCGCACACATAACCGCCGAATAGCCTTTATTATCTGTTTTGTAAATATCGCACCCTGCTTTAAACAGCAGGTCAATGATGTCGGAATTACCTGCCAATGCCGCGAGCAGGAGGACTGTATTTCCCTGCGGGTCGGTCAGTTCCGTATTTGCCCCGTAGTACAGCAGCATATCCACGATCTCAAAAAAGCCGAATGAGGCGGCGTACATCAGGGGTGTGATACCGGTCGCGTCACGCAGGTCGATGTCGGCACCATATTCAACGAGCAGCTCTGCAACAGATGCATGGTTCAGGGTTACCGCTGCATGAAGAGCGCTGATACCGTTTTTGGGAAGGGTGTCTGTATCGGCGCCGTTGAGGAGCAATGCGTGAACCGCTTCAATGTGTCCGGCATCGACCGCATACATCAGCGGGGTGACACCCTCATCTGAGGTGGTGTTGACATCGGCTCCCAGGTTCAGCAAACGGATCATTTCAGTGACTTTCCCTTCTCCGGAGGCTACAAGCAACTGGTAATTCAGCTCATCGGCAGTGAGGGAGTCTTTCGTTACATCCCTGCTCTGGAAAACGGCCCTGAAAGGAACACTTTCGCTGGGCAGGGAAGCTATGACCACCTGGCTTAAGCTGATCATTGCCAAGGCAGTACACAGAAATGCGACAATGAGCTTTGGAGATGTATTATAACAGGGGATCGTCACGCTGCGTAACATGAATAAGGTGTATCCATCATATGGGCTTTATTCACCATCGGGGATGAACCGCAGGGCGGCTGAATTGATGCAATAGCGCAGTCTGGTGGGTTCCGGGCCATCATCAAATACATGTCCCAGGTGAGCATCACAGGCAGCGCAGGTCACTTCGGTTCTTATCATCCCGTGGCTTCTGTCTTCATGGAATCGTATATGTCCCTTTTCAGGCACGTCAAAAAATGCAGGCCATCCACATCCGGAGTCATACTTTGTGTCTGAACTGAACAGATAGTTACCGCATCCCACACATACATATTTTCCCTTTCCGAAAAAGTGATCATACTCGCCGGTAAAAGCACGTTCAGTACCCTTTTCACGGGTAATATAAAACTGCATGGGAGTGAGCAGTTTCTTCCATTCCTCATCCGTTTTCTCCACTCGTATTATGGTAGTATCTTTCATAACAGTTGTGATTACCTGTCCCTGGCTGAGTAGTCCATGGAACAATGACAAAAAAAAGACAATAATACTTGATTTCATGCTGAAAGATATGGAAATTTGGGTAATTATGAACATCCAACAATCAGGCAAATTCTTTGTTCAGTAGACAGACGATTAACATCTCTTTATGAAAAAGATGGCTGGCAGCAACATTTCTTTCGATCTATATCGGGAAATGTTCTATGATACAGGGAATATGAGCAACATTTGGCAAGTAACCGTGAGGCGTATGTATATATTGGTCATCCTGTTTGTATTTTTTCAATCCTTTCTTGCGGGGCAGGTTACAGGATCAACACCTCCTGATTCAACCGATTTTTTTGCTTCCGATGAAATGCTTCACATCCGGATTCAGGTTGATCTTGATTCCCTGTTGAAGGATGTGAGCGATACTCCTGATTACCATCCGGCCCGGTTATACCTGCTGGAAGCGGGCATTCCCGTCGATTCCTTCAGCGTAAAGATCAGGACAAGGGGTAACTTCCGCAGGAAACCGGAGAACTGTAATTTTCCCCCCTTATTGCTCAATTTCAGGAAACAGGAGGTGTTTAACACGGTATTTCACGGGCAGGATAAGTTGAAGCTGGTGACGCACTGCCGGAGTGACATCCCGGAATTTTTGCAATACGTCCGGCAGGAATACCTGATTTATCGTGCATATAATATTCTCACTCCCTACAGTTTCCGTGTGCGATATGCCCGACTGGAGTATGTTGATTCAAACAATCTGCAATCTGTGCTCAACTCTGCCGGTTTCTTCATTGAATGGGATGAAAACATGGCAGCAAGAAACGGTACTGTTCTTTACCCCGAGCCTGAAATATCCGTTGATTCCGTTGACAGGGAGAGCTATTACCTTATGTCTGTATTTCAATACATGATCAATAACAACGACTGGATTGTCGAAATAAAGAAAAACATAGAGCTATTGACCTTTGAATCTTCGAAAAAGATCGTACCCGTGCCATATGATTTTGACTGGGCTGCAATGACAGGAACGCCATACAGGGTGGATGTTGCTATCGAACATGATCAGATGGAGTCGTATATTATACCGCGCAGTTACCGGAGCCGTTGCATGGATTCTGAAACGCTTCAAAAGATCATTGCCTGTTTCCGTGAGAAAAAAAAGCAGCTGTACGATCTTTTTCTGACCGATGGAGAAATAAACATCACCACCATACAGAAGAGCCTGTATATGCTGAACAGTTTTTATGAGGTTATCAACAGGAAGTCATTGGCCAGGAAGGTTTTCCAGAAGGAATGCTATCGTCCCCGATAATCCCGGTTAGTGGTGGATTTTTGTGCATTCTCCCAGATTGATTTTTTTCAGAGAGGGATATTTCCGTGTTTTTTAGGAGGATTGGCTTTACTCTTGTTTTGTGTCATTTCCAGTGCCTGGATAATTTTAAATCTCGTGTCTCTCGGCATGATAACCTCATCAATATATCCCAGTTCGGCGGCTTTGTAAGGATTGTACAGGTTTTTCTCGTACTCTGATGCCTGTATTTTCTGTTCTTCCTCGCTTAGATTACGGAAGAGGATTTTTATAGCACCTTCCGAGCCCATGACGGCAATCTCGGCCGTAGGATAGGCAAAATTCACATCTCCTCCCATATGTTTGCTGGCCATTACAATATAGGCTCCTCCATATGCTTTTCTGGTGATGAGGGTGATTTTGGGAACCGTTGCTTCGGCAAAGGCATAGAGCAGTTTGGCCCCGTGCTTGATTACTCCTCCGTGTTCCTGTATGGTACCGGGGAGGAATCCCGGGACATCGACCAGGGTAACCAGAGGGATGTTGAATGCGTCACAGAACCTGACAAAACGGCTTCCTTTTACCGAGGCATCGATATCCAGTACTCCGGCAAGGTGTGCCGGCTGGTTAGCGGTGATGCCCACGGTTCTGCCGGCCATTCTGCCAAATCCCACCACTATATTCGGGGCAAAGTACGGATGAACCTCCAGGAAGTTTCCGTCATCAAGGATACTGTTGATGAGCGTCTTGATATCGTACGGTTTATTCGGATCAGCCGGTATCAGGGTTTGCAGGGCTTCATCCCTTCGTTGTATGCTGTCGGTTGTGGCTTTCACGGGCGGATCCTCCATGTTGTTGGAAGGAAGGAACCCGATCAGTTCACGGATGAGCATCATTGTTTGTTCGTCGTTTTCGGTGACAAAATGGGCTACGCCGCTTTTGCTGTTATGTGTCACAGCCCCGCCGAGCTCTTCTTTTGTAACGTCTTCGTGGCATACTGCTTTGATCACATCAGGGCCGGTGATGAACATATAGCTTGTTTCCCTGGTCATGATAATAAAATCGGTAATGGCGGGTGAGTAGACCGCTCCTCCGGCGCAGGGACCCAGAATAGCGGAGATCTGGGGGATAATACCGGAGGCGAGAACATTGAGGAAGAAGATATCGGCATATCCGCTGAGACTTTGTACTCCCTCCTGTATTCTGGCCCCTCCTGAGTCGTTCAGCCCGATAAACGGCGCGCCCATGCGCATGGCCATCTTCTGCAGCTTGACAATCTTATCTGCATTGGCACGTGACAAGGTGCCACCGAAAACGGTGAAGTCCTGGGCATACACGTATACTAGTCGTCCGTCGATCTTACCATAACCGGTAACGATTCCGTCTCCGGGTATCTTATTTGTATCCATGCTGAAATCTGTGCACCGGTGCACCACCAGTTTATCCATTTCCACGAATGTGCCGGGATCAAGAAGGAGGTTGAGCCGTTCACGGGCTGTCTTTTTACCTGCATCATGCTGTTTCCTGATTCTCTCTTTTCCTCCGCCCGCCTCGGCAATTGAGTTCTTTTCTTCAAAAATCCTGTATTTTTCATCAAGAGTAGTCATGGCTGGTGTATTCAGATGTTGATTTCTTGCGTCTATTCTAACTCAATCAGTACTTTTTTTCCTTCCACTACCTCGCCTTCCTTCACATGTATTTTCTTAATGACACCCTCTATTCCTGCCTTATATTCGCTATCCATTTTCATGGCAGAAATCACGATCAGCGTCTGGTCTGCCTGCACGTGTTCACCTTCAGAGACAGGTATCCTGACGACTTTTCCGGGCATGGGGGAGGAGATGGTTTTTCCCGAAGGGCTTTTGAGGCCTTGTGACCGGCTTTTCAGGTATTTGCTCTCGGCATCCATCACCTCAACATCGAAGGTAAAGCACCGGTGGCTCACGGAGTATTTCTTCTTTTCTGCTCCTTTAACAATCTCAAATTCATAAGACTTCCCCTGGTAGATGATGGAATAATTGCCCGGGCCGACGGGCACCACGTCCACCGCTACTTCCTTTCCGTCAATATGGAACACATAGATGCTGTTGTCCCGGCCGACCAGCTCTACATGAGCATTGCGGTTATTTACAATCATTTCCAGTTGCATAGGTTGAATATTTTAATACCGGAGTGCTCCTTTTTTCCTGATATTATTCTTCCAGTTGCTGAGTTGTTCTTTGATGCTGTTTTCCATCCGTGCTATATTCTCCTGTTCCTCCTTGTATTCCAGAAAAGCAGTGATGAGTGCGATGTCCTCGATTTTTTTTCTGAGGGTTTCTGATCCGCCTGAAGCAAACAGGAAAGCCTTGTTCTTTTCGATGAATCCGGTATCATAGTGACCGTTCACAAAGTCAACCGATTCCATTATGCGTTCAAGGAAGTTGATGGATGTTTTAACGCCGAGGATATAATATTCCTGGAGCGATCGTTTCATCCGGTTGATAGCTTCCTGGCGTGTGCTGCCCCATGTGATGAGCTTTGATATCATGGGATCGTAGTACAGGGGGATTTCGTAACCTTCATAGACATATCCGTCGCAGCGTACGCCAAAACCCATGGGTTCGGTTATTTTCTTAACAATTCCGGGGCTGGGCATGAAATTATTGGATGCATCTTCCGCATAAATACGGCATTCGATAGCATGCCCGTCGATCTTTATGTTTTCCTGACTGTAAGGCAGCTTTTCCCCTGAAGCGATCCGGATTTGTTCCTTTACCAGGTCAATGCCGGTTACTCTTTCAGTGATAGGGTGTTCCACCTGGAGCCGGGTATTCATTTCCAGGAAATAGTAGTTCATCTGTTGATCAACAAGGAATTCGATTGTTCCGGCACCCTGATAATCGACCGTTTTGGCAGCCGTTACTGCCAGTCTGCCCATTTCATTCCTGAGTTCCTGTGTCATGACAGGGGAGGGGGTTTCCTCCACTATTTTCTGATGCCGGCGCTGCACGGAACATTCGCGCTCCATCAGGTGAATGGTATTCCCGTGTTTATCGGCCAGAATTTGAAATTCAATATGATGGGGTGATGGCAGGTATTTCTCAACATAGACTTCATCATTTCCGAACGCTGAAAATGCTTCTGACCTGGCATTCTGTATGGCAGTGATGATTTCCTTTTCTTCAAAAACCAGCCTCATCCCTTTACCACCACCTCCGGCCGATGCCTTGATTATTACCGGTAGCCCGATTTCCCTCATAATCCGTTCGACGAGGACAGAATCCGGCAGGTTCTCATTGATACCCGGAACAACCGGCAGTCCGGCCTTTCTGACTGTTTCACGGGCGGTGATTTTGTCTCCCATGGTTTTGATAGACCGTGGCGGTGGACCGATGAAGAGGATACCCGAATCGGTCACCAATTGGGCAAATTCAGCGTTTTCGGACAGGAATCCATATCCAGGATGAATGGCATCGGTGCCCGATTTTTTTGCCACCTCAATGATTTTCTTCTGGTTGAGATAGCTTTCCATGGAAGGGGATGGTCCTATACAGTATGCTTCATCGGCATACCTCACATGGAGTGCAGAACGGTCAGCCTCTGAATAAACGGCCACTGCTTCAATGCCCATTTCACGGCACGACCTGATGATTCTAACGGCAATCTCCCCCCGGTTTGCAATTAGTATTTTCTTGATCATCAGTCTTTTATTGACTTTTTTATACAACAGTTACGCGAGAGTGATTCAAGTTGTATTTCAGGCACAGGAATAAAAATTCCACGTCAAATGTATAACAAATTCATGTATGACAGCACATGGAAAGGGTAAAAGGCCTTTTTTTGCATGTCAGATTACAGTTATATTATTGATATACAATCTAATATCAGGTTATTAACAATTGTTAATAACTCATGTGAAAATTGTGTGAACAAGAATGGTTCAAATTATTTGGTTATAATGGGGCATGATGAATACATTTGTATAACCTGATAAGGGATAAAGGGCAGGTTTGAGGGACTGTGAGGCTTTGAAGGATCACCTTCGGGTTTTCTGGAGAAGTTTCCCGGCCGCAATCAGGATCGTAAGACCCTGATTCGGTGCAGGTGTCCCAAGAGAGGGAATTCAAAAGGTTGATCTCTTGCAGTGATACCCGGCGGTTCCAACTTGTTCATGTCAATTTCGAAAGAAAAGGGTGTGGGCAGGCTCTCTAAAGAACCAGGACGAAAGATATAAGGTCCTTCGGGGCTGAAATTCCGGAGTCCAGACGCCAAAAAGTAATGGTTGAAAGATCATTACCCGTAAGTGAAAGCTCTGAACAGTAGTCAGGCACGTTTTGCAGCCTACGGGTCGCAAAAGGTGAAGAAGGGAAACCGTGAAACGTCTCCCTTCTTTTGTTTTTATACCGTCCTGATCCATTCCCTGCCTGCTTCCTTCCTCAATGATTCCCTCAACGATTGACTGTAAATAACTTTCACTCCCTTCGTGTTTGTTTATTTGGAAATTAAAATATTTTTGCACAGAGCTGAATAGAATGACGGGGAACTACAACATACACCGGCCATTTATCAGATCGGGAATCATTGCCATGTTTATCTTTCTGGGAATGAGCACTGTGCTGTCAGATAAAGAACTGCCTGACGGAACAGCCCCGAGAGGAATATATAATAATCCGTATTTCTATAATAACCGCATTGTTTACGACGGCGACGTGGAGAAGATTGACAGGATTTTAAACCGGTTTATTGAGAGGTGGGATATTGCAGCGGCATCCCTGGCCGTGGCCCGCGACGGGAAAATCATCTATACAAGAGCGTTCGGCTTTGCCAACAGGGAGGATACGGTAAGTGCCGAACCTTACCACCTGTTCAGGATCGCAAGTATATCCAAGCTGATAACTGCAACCGCCGTGATGAAACTGGTGGAAGAGGGAAGACTGAGCCTTAATGATTACGTGTTTGGTGAAAGAGGAATACTGAACGATTCCATATATGTCCATGCAAAAGACCGCCGGGCCTACGATATAAAAATAATTCACCTCCTCGAACATTCTGCCGGATGGCTCAACCGTTATGGTGACCAGATGTTCATGCCTGTGTATATTGCCCAACAGATGAAATCCGGATATCCTCCCGATATTCAGACGATTATTCGTTTTGCCCTGTCGAAGAAGCTGCACTTCACACCCGGTGCATATCGAAGCTATTCAAACCTGGGATACAGCATACTGAGTGAAGTGGTGGCACGGGTAACGGGTATGCCGTATGAAAAGTATGTGAAGGAAAACATTATGGCGCCCATCGGTGTTATTCAATGTCATATCGGAAATAATACGGAGGAAGGCCGTCTCAAGGATGAAGTCAGCTATTATGAGCCACAAGGAAGCGACAGCATATTATCATGTAACGGATCGGGAAAGTGGGTGCTGAGGAGCAATGGTGGTAATGATATACGAACCCTGGCGGGTGCCGGTGGCTGGGTGTTTTCATCCGTTGATCTGCTGAAATTCGTGCTGGCTATCGATGGCGACAGCATCCCACCGGAAATACTTGAAAAGGAATCGGTAACACAGATGATGGGGAACATGCATAATGACTCGCTCCTTGGCTGGCGTAACGCAGATAACCATGGTAATATCTGGAGAACAGGTTTCTTTGCAGGAAGTACGGGCCTCGTGATGAAGCAAAATGACGGATTTACCTGGGTGATGTTGCTGAATTCCAGTGCGTGGAAAGGATCTGAATTCTCTGTCGAGATGTTAAGAACCATGCGTCAGGTATTTACACAGGTTAACAGGTGGCCTGAAAAAGACCTGCTATACCATATGGAGGCACGACCCATAGATCCAAAACATAATGTGATGCTGCATTAACCGCAAGCAAGTATGTGTTTTACCATAAACGTGAATATTGTGAGGGAAGAGATGGAACAGCGGTTCGGTGCGGTGTTCCATGAGCCGAGGCGCTATGAACCCAATTATTTCCACAGTGCATTCAGCCTTCCTGAGATTCCGGTCATTACCAGTGAGGATCCTTCCCGGATTGAACTGTATCGCTGGGGTTTGGTTCCGTCATGGATCCGCGACAGCAAGGCAGCCGCTGATATCCGGGTGAAAACAATGAATGCCAGGGCAGAAACCGTGGATGTGAAACCTTCCTTCAGGAACGCGTTAAGGAGCAGCAGATGCCTCGTTGTGAGCAGGGGCTTTTATGAATGGCAGAGCCGCGTGGATGGTAAAGTACCCTATTTCATCTTTCTGAAAGGAAACCGAATTTTCGCGTTTGCAGGATTATACGACAGATGGACGAACAGGGATACAGGTGAGGTGGAAGATACCTTTTCCATCATCACCACTACTGCCAATCCCCTTATGGAAAAGATACATAACCTGAAAAAGCGTATGCCGGTGATATTGGATGATCATTCGGAGAAGCGCTGGCTCGATCCGGATCTTCCTCTTCCCGAAACATTGGAACTGCTCAGACCATTGCCTGAAAGTGAAATGGAAGCTTATACCATTTCCAGGCTGATTACAAAGCCAGGTGTTGACAAGAATACTCCTGAACTCATCAGGCCTTTCCGTTATCCTGACAGTCCCTTGCTTAATACGGGAAACAGAGCCGTTGGTTGATTAGCGCAGATCGGGGATTAATGTGCTGTTGAACAGACTGTTATGATGGCTGATTACTGAGCCTGGAAAATGTAGGTGATCGATCCGTTTTGTCTTGCGGGGGCGGTGCGATCTTTATTGAATTTTGTCCGTCTGGCTGCCTCTTCTGCTGCTTCGGCAAGGCAGTAATCCAGGGTTCCCGATTGTTGTGTGTCGATTTTTGTCTCAAGCACATCGCCGTAAGGATCAACCACGATCAGGATGACAACTTTGCCCCCTCCGGGACACTTGTATATGGGTAACGGCAGAAACACCCTGTTTCTTCCTTCAAGAAAATACGAAATACGGGTAGGTCCCTTGTAGGAATTTTCCAGATCGAGGAGTGATTGATCGGATTCTTTCAATGAGATTTCTTCTTCCGGCATACTCACTGCCTCCTCTGATTCCAGGCTGGCTGATTCGAGTTTCTGCAAGTGGTTTGCCAGTTCACCCTCGTTACCCCAGTTCTCGGGATGGATCACTCCTTCAGCCAGCATCTGCTCCCTCACTTTTTCAGCATAGTTTTCCAGGTCGAATGCTTCAGTGGTAACACGCGCCTGGTTAACAGCAATATTATGGTAGAACACCTTTTCCTCTGCCAGTGCTTCTTCCCGGTCAGGTATCTGTTGATCAAGTATATCCTGCAAACGCTGGATTTCCACATTGTTTAGTACCAAAATGTCAGACAGTTCCTTGTAGTTTGTGCTGACCTTAACCAGCATGAAAATGAGCAACAGTACCAGATGGAAAATAATGGTGCCGAAAATGCCAATAGTATGTCTGTCGATATATTCGCGGATCGGCTGCATATTACATGTTAACTTCCCGCAAATATAAGATATTGTATCCAGACTTGGTTTTGCACCGCCTGCAAGATCATTTCTGTCTCCTGCTTACCCCGTGAGAACCTGAATACTTTTCCACAAGTGTACCCGGCCCATGATATGCCAGGCTATGGTACTTGAAGTTTATCCCTGTAATTCAGTTATTTATATTGAAACACTTCCATGGCGGGGAATACCGGACGGTTTATCTATTTCTTGAAGAGGGGTAGTGTAGAGGGAATATTGACCGCTATATTTCGTAATCCTCTCAAGGGATTTGGTTTTTTTATATTCCTTAGCTTTGTACAGTATATTCTTACCAGGCAAATGAACAGGATATGTTTTTTTTCAGTCCCGGTCATTATCCTTCTCGTATCGTGCGCTGGGGAAAATGATTATAACAGGTATGTTGATCCTTTTTTCGGTACCGGGGGGCATGGGCATACTTTTCCCGGGGCTACTCTGCCGTTTGGAATGGTTCAGCTAAGTCCTGATACAAGGCTTTCCGGATGGGATGGTTGTTCAGGGTATCACTACAGCGATTCGGTGATTTACGGGTTCAGCCACACTCATCTCAGCGGTACCGGTGTTTCTGATTACGGGGATATACTTTTTATGCCGGTGAACGGCCGGCCGTTGATATCAGGCTCCACTGACGGGAAGGGGTATCCATCCGGGTTCTCCCATGAAAGAGAGACGGCCAGTCCGGGGTACTATTCCGTATACCTCACCGATCATGGTATTGAAGCCGAACTGACAGCATCACTTCGGACAGGATTCCACCGGTATACCTTCAGTAAACGTGACAGTGCATCTATTATTATTGACCTTGCTCATCGTGATCCCGTACTATACTCAGCGATCCGGATAAAGGATGATCACACCATCCAGGGGACCAGAATTTCAGGAGGGTGGGCAAGGGAGCAGCATGTGTATTTCGTAGCAGTGTTTTCAGTTCCGGTAAACCGATTTGTCTTGTTCAGCAATGACACAATGGTTGCAGGTACTGATCACGTGGAGGGCAAGAACATAAAGGCATGGGTATCGTTCGGGCTGCCTTTAAACAATGAAGTGCTTGTCAGGGTGGGTATATCGGCGGTAAGCGAGGAAGGAGCGATGAAAAACCTTGAAAGCGAGACACCGGCCTGGAATTTTGATGCCGCCGTGTGCAGGGCTGAAGAGGTGTGGAACCGGCAACTGGGGAAAATAAAGGTTAAGGGAGGAACGAAAGAACAGAGAAGGGTATTTTACACGGCGTTGTACCATGCCTGCCTGGCTCCGAACATGTACATGGATGTGGATGGTCGTTACCGGGGAAGAGACCTGGCTGTGCACTGTGCGGAAGGATTTGATTATTATTCCGTATTTTCCCTCTGGGACACCTTCCGAGGGCTTCATCCACTATTGACTTTTCTCGAGCCGAAGCGCACATCCCATTTCATTAACACTTTTATTGCACAGTATGAACAGGGAGGACTGTTACCGGTTTGGGAACTCTCGGCCAATGAGACGTATTGTATGATCGGGTATCATTCCGTTTCGGTGATAGCCGATGCTATGATGAAAGGGATCAGAGGATTTGACCCGAAGCGCGCACTCGAAGCCGCTATGAAAAGTGCAAAACAGCATCATTTCGGACTTGATAAATACATGTCGGAAGGATTTGTCCCGGCTGAGGATGAGCCCGAGTCTGTATCAAAGACACTGGAATATGCCTATGATGACTGGTGTATAGCCCAAATGGCGATGCATCTGGGTGAGACAGAGACGTACGGGGAGTTTATCCGGCGGGCGCAGAACTATAAAAATTTATTTGATCCTTCAACGGGTGTTATGCGGGCAAGGATGAGGGGGGCCTGGTTTTCTCCCTTCGATCCGAGGGAAGTAAATTTCAACTACACCGCAGCAAACGCATGGCAATACAGCTTTTTTGTACCGCATGATATTATAGGCCTGAAGAAATGGCTGGGCGGTAATGAAGGCTTGTCGGCAAAGCTTGACAGTTTATTTAACGCTGATCCACAAACCACCGGAAGAGAACAGGCTGATATTACCGGGCAGATCGGGCAGTATGCGCATGGCAACGAGCCCAGCCACCATATGGCTTACCTGTATAATTATGCGGGAAAACCATGGAAAACACAGGCAATGGTGAGAAAGATAACGGATGAGCTATACACTGATCAGCCTGATGGACTGGCAGGTAATGAAGACTGCGGACAGATGTCGGCATGGTTTGTTCTCAATGCGTTGGGATTCTACCCCGTATGCCCCGGGATCCCAAGGTACGACCTCGGGATACCCCTGTTCCGGAAGCTGCAGGTAATGGGTTCTGATTCGGTACAGTTTACCGTCCGGGTCAAAGGCAATGTGAAGAAATGCAGGTACGTGAAGCATATCCGGTTCAATAACAAACCGCACAGGGAGTTGGTGATCAGCCATGATCAGCTGATAAGGAAAGGGAAGC
>JAXDBV010000142.1:0-26320 GCA_034678415.1 Bacteroidales bacterium | reverse complement strand
GACAGTGTCAACAGGGCAGCGGTACCGGAGGGCTGAATATATACCGAAGGCAGCCGGGTCATCGTTCATCCTGAATATCTCTGCCTTATACTTATGTTTTGCGTGTTCAAATTCCTGTACCACCAGCTGGTCAAAGCCGTATTCGAGGTAGAGATCGGCCCCACCGTTCATATACCCCCACAGGGAGTTGCCGTCATAGTGGACAGAACGGGTGATATTCAGTCCCTTGTGGTCTCCGGGCATGATGAGGGGCATTTCCTGCGGGTAGGATATAATGTTGACAAGGGTTAACAGGACGGCCGGTATGATCTTTTTTCCCATATGCCCGATGCTCAAGCTGGTCTGACCTCCCTTACTTCAATCCTGTCCAGGTCAGCCACACCCAGCATCAGTTCCTGTGCAAGGTTCATAAAATTACGTGCTGATGCAGCCTCTTCCTTCTGTATTTTTTCTTCGATCCGTTTCCTCAGGATCATCTCATAACCGATACGGTCAACAGCCACAGGATCGGTAGACAACAGGATGGTTTTGTAGTTGGTGAAGAACTGGGGATTGGCGGCCGGTCCTCCGTCGAAGCAACCCCTGATGCCGTCGAGAATGTTCAGCACTACCTTGTCGCGCAGGGGCGGGAAGGCGCATACAAAGGCGCAGGTCTCCGCCCAAAGCTGCTTATGCAGCCTGCCGGTGTTTGTTACCGAACCGAAGGCAAGATTCTTCATGGCAAGGGTGACCGAAGAGCCTGCATTTTTCATGATGGGAATGTTGATGATCTTATCCACCATCTGTGTGCATATCTTAGTGAAGTAGGAATACTTACCTCCGTTAACCATATATGGCATTGTATAGGCATCGTATTCGCCTTCCACATCGGCCCAGTAATACCAGTCTTTGTCGATCATCCTTTCGCTGTACAGCTTCCCTTCGGTATCATAAAATGATCCTTTTTCATCCTTTGTTTCGGTACCGATAATTTTGATCCCCGGGTAATTCTCACCGGTAAAGCCTGCCTCGACCATCTGTTCTTCACGTCTGTCCCATATGAGTATGTCTTCTTTCCTTATCCCGGCCTCTTCGAGCTGGCTGATGACAGCCTTCACCGCCTCATGGCTTGTGCTGAGCAGCGGACCACCGATAGGGTTGATTTTAAGGCCTATCTTCTCCCCCGGCCTGACAAATACACGCCATGCCGATTTGAGGCGTGCTTTGCCGGTAAGGGCCAGCATGCCTTCCGCGATCATCCGGTATGCGGCCGGTGCCACGATCCGGTTGTCATCAATGCAGCCTTCATGAGTGATCCTGGCCACGACTCCGGGATAGCGTCCGGGCATGGAGGATTCGCCCCGGGGATATTTCATGGCGTCGGCAATATTGGTGGCTGGTTTTTCCTGCCCAACAGGCATGTCAGCCCCGGGCAATAAACGGGGAACCGCTGCGGCAATAGTACCGGCTGTTGTTAACTGAAAAAATCTCCTGCGGCTTACCTTTCCGGATTTTTGTTTTTCCATGGCCAAACAAGTGTGTGAAGCATTAAATTTACCTGTTTTATTAAAATGGAAGCACACATGGTCTGAAAAATCTTTTTAGGGTGATCTTTTTAATGATTGACAGTTGTGTATGGGGACAGGTGCAAACTGAATGCACCGGTCGGTTTGGATATTTTCTATTATATTTAATACATAAATAACTGCCCAAATGAAAAATCTCTGCTTAATTACCTTAATCCTGGTTTCGTTTCTGGACGTATCGTCACAGCCGGCAAGAAATATTATTCTGAAGCTTACCCATGATCCGCGGGAGAATGCCTTCACTGTTCTGGTGCCTCAGGGATGGATGTGTGAAGGAGGGATCTATCGTATCGATCCCTCCATGGCCGGTGGCTCAGGCAACGCGATTGACGCCAAAAATGATTTTACGATAAAAAGGGATGCTTCCGGAACGGCCATGATGCGCTGGCTGCCAGACTATTTTTATTTCGACATGTCGGGTTCGCCGGCGGGACAAATGGGTCTCTTCCCCATGGGTAGCAACTATAACGGAATGACGGTCCTTCCAAAGATGAATGCCCAGACATTCATCTTCCAGGTAGTGATTCCCTATGTCCATCCCGGGATGGTAAATTACCAGGTTATCGACAGGAAAAATATTCCCCGGCTGGCTGAACTGCTACGAAGTATTGACCAGGCTGGCGGGCTGAACTGTATGTATGACGCTGCGGTAGTCACCATTACCTTTATGGAAAAAAATATACAATACCAGGAGACCTATGTCTCGGCTATCCAGGACTTTGGACAATTAGGGGCAGGCCTGTGGAAAAACAGGTACACCCTGTTTGCCAGGGCGCCACGGTCGGAATATGCTTCATGGGATCCCTTATTCCAGGAGATTCAGAGCTCAGTGAAGATCAATATGACATGGCTCATGAAAGAAATGCAGGGGCAGGTGAGAAGAGGAGAGATCGCAGCAGAAACCCTGCGTACACTCCAGCAAATGGATAAGGAGATAACCCAAAGCCGGCAGAAAATAAATGCAGAGATCAATAACGATATGTTTCTTACCCTTACCAGCCAGGAAGAATATGTGAATCCGTATACCAGCGAGGTAGAGGTGGGATCAAACCAATGGAAGCACCGATGGGTCAATCAGAGCGGTGATGTGATCTATTCGGATGATGATAACTATAACCCGGATCTTGATCCGGTGCTTAACAGGTCAGATTTCAGAAAAACCCCGGTGAGAAAAAGATAAATGCCTGTTCATAATGTTTTTTAAACCGGGATTAAACAATGCGGAAGAATCGGTTGTTCAGGAAAAAAATAGAAGAATAACATCGTTTGCCCAAAAACGAAAAATTTAACATATTTGTTTAATCAAATACCTGACTGAACATGAAAGAGAAACCCGGCACATTGTCTGTTTGGATGGCCCAGATTCGGGCTCCCTTTCTCATTCTGGCAGTATTTCTCACACTGATCGGCCTTGCATTTGCATACCATGCTGCCCTTAGGGAAGGAGAAGGGTTTAATATCTTCCACGCATTCTTGCTCATTATCGGCATAATGTCGAGCCACATTTCGGTGAACCTGTTCAATGAATATTCTGATTTCAGGACGAAGATCGATTATCATACCAGGAGGAGTCCGTTCAATGGTGGCAGCGGCATGCTTACGCAGAACCGAACCACTCCGCGCCATGTGCTTATAGCATCTATCCTGACCCTGGTCATTGCTTTCAGCATAGGTCTGTATTTTACCTTCGTGTCGCACTGGTTCATCCTGGTTCTTACCATTATCGGAGGGATAACCATCGTGTCGTATACCGAAGGGCTGGCCAAGGTATACCTGGGTGAGATTTTTGCCGGTCTGACCCTCGGTTCTCTCGTTATTATCGGGACATATATTGCCATGACTGCTTCTCCTGGCACACCTGTGGCTGAACTGGTACCACTGAATGTGATCCTGATCTCCATTCCACCCGGGTTACTCACATCCCTTCTTTTGTTTATCAACGAGTTTCCGGATGTGGAAGCCGATAAGATGGGAGGACGCAGGCATTTGGTTATCGCGCTGGGACTGCGAAACGCGGGGTACCTTTACGCGTTTGGTATCTTTCTGACCTTCGGTACCATCCTCGTGTTGCCGCTGACGGGCCTGGCCTCACCATGGCTGTTTGTTGCTCTTCTGCCGTTGCCATTAGGAATCAAATCCAGCATTGCGGCAATCCGGCATGGCCATGACCTGTCAAAGATCATCCCGGCTCTCGGTACAAACGTGATCACCGTGCTGGGAACAGACTTTCTGCTGGCATTTGCAGTATTGGTTAGCCCGGCATTTTAAGGTCAGGGGTTTTGTTCTGTCGGGTTACAGCAAAAGACCTTTATCCGCGACAGTTTCTTTGAGTCATAGGAATTACTGAATTATATGAGAGGTAATTCAGTAATTAATTCAAGATTTTCGGTGTTGCCGGCCTGAACCTCTGCAAAACCTTCTTCACCTCATCCATGCTTCGGGTTTCCATCAGGTCGGTTCGCAGGGCTGATGCCCCCGGGAACCCTGAAGCATAGATCCTGAAGAATCGCTTCAGGATATCGAAATTTTTCTCATCCCTCCAGGTTGAGGTAAAGAGCCTGGTATGCTGCATCAGCAGGGATAGTTTGTCATCGGGTGAATGCTCTGCCTGCGGGTGGTTGAAGATCCAGGGGTTATGAAACACGCCCCTGCCGATCATGATACCGTCGGCTCCTGTTTCGGCTGCTTTCTGACGGGCTTCGGCAAGCGAGAGTATATCGCCGTTACCAAGGATGAGAGTGGAGGATGCGACCTGATCGCGAAGATCAACTGACTTCTTTATTTCATCCCACATCACAGGACCTTTCGACTCAGCGGACTGTATCCTCGCATGGATAATGATGGCATCCGGGTTTTGTTTGAGCAGAGTGCCTATCCACGGTTCGGTCTCAATGCTGTTGAACCCGATTCTTGTCTTGACACTGACCGGCAGGCGGGTTGATTCCTTCACAGCTTGTATTATTTCAGCCGCCAGCCGGGGTGTCATGATGAGTGCCGAACAGGCTCCCTGGTTAATGATCTTGCGTACAGGACAACCCATGTTGATGTCAATACCGTCGAATACCGGTTCCTCTTCCACCATCCTGGCGGATCGTGAAAACATTTCGGGTTCAGAACCCCACAGTTGTGCAACGATCCTTACATTCTTCTCCTCCAGGAGAGATCGCTCCGCCTCGCTGACAATAAGCCTGTGCCTTACCTTCTCCCTTCCCCTGCTGTTACACAACCCGTCGGTGGAAGTGAATTCAGTAAAAACAACATGCAGGCAATCCTTTGCGGAAATACCCAGGATCAGTTCCCTGAATACAGTATCGGTGACATCCTCCATAGGTGCCATTGCAATGATGGGACGGGGAAGAGTGAACCAGAAACTATTTTCCTGCTGCATGATCATTCTTTCGGTTGGCAAAGTTAATAATTTGTGATAGCGGATGCACCGGTTGGTAATAATTCCGGATCAACAGGATGATGTGTAAGCAGTGGAAAAGGAACGCTATGGTATTTGCAGGGATTACGACATTTCGCGAAAAACCGCAACGAGTTGTCGCATATCCTGTCCTGTAAAAAATCGGACACCAGGGGCATCAACTGGTGACCTCGGTTGACATGTCTCAACCGGTGCAGTATCCACCTCCCATCTTTCACCTGAAAATATTCCAATTCGGAACGATCATTTGTGTTAAACAGAAAATATTACATTTGAGATACAAAAAGTCTTTACCATGAGTCATGCTTTTCAATCTGCCGGTTATTCATTGCTTTCGGTTAATACCGGCACACTGTATCCCGACACGGGGTGGGTGCTTGATCCTCCCGGCGAAGATCAGTCCTCCCTTGTGCGTGCCGTGTATGATAAGAAGCGCTTAGAGCTTGGTTCTGCCAGCCTGGGATTATACATGTTTGCCGACTGGCTTCCCGTCCGGCGTATGCTTGAAGGGTCGGCCGCTCCCGTGACATACAGGAGTGCAGGGCTGGCGAAACGACTTAGCCTATCCAACCTATGGATCACTTTCAGCGGCTGGTGGCCCGAGAAAGGGGCTTTCATGAAGACCTGCTCGTTCAAGGAAACAGAAGCCTATTCAGTATGTGCAAGGCTGGATCCTTCCATGGGAAAAGTATTGGTGGTTGCTTCTGCCGGTAATACCGCCCGTTCGTTTGCCCGCGTCTGTTCCGAAAACCATATACCTTTGCTCCTCTGTGTCCCAATGGATAATATTGATGCATTATGGTTCGATACGCCGCTGAATCCCTGTGTAAAGCTGATTGTCAGCACCAAGGGAAGCGATTATTATGATTCAATACACTTGTCTTGTCTGGCGGCCTGTCAGCCTGGATTTATTGCGGAAGGAGGGGCCAAAAATGTTGCGCGGCGTGACGGCATGGGTACTACCGTCCTCTCAGCCGTTACTACCATCGGGCGTATACCCGATTATTACTTCCAGGCGGTAGGGAGCGGAACGGGCGCCATAGCTGCATGGGAAGCCAATATGAGACTGATCGGTGACGGCCGCTATGGCGATACAAAGATGAAGCTGATGGTTTCACAGAACATACCCTTCACTCCGATACATAATGCCTGGAAGGCCGGATCACGTGCCATACTACCCATGGATGATGATACGGCACGGAAGCAGGTGGAAGAGATCGATGCCAAGGTATTGTCTAACCGCAGGCCACCGTATTCCATTGCCGGAGGGCTATTTGATGCCCTGACCGATACTGGTGGTGATGTGTTGCTGGCCACGAACGGGGAAGCAAGAGAAGCGGCAGCCCTGTTCCGGGAAACGGAAGGTATCGATATCCATCCGGCTGCAGCGGTGGCCACTGCCACACTTATACGTGCCACTAAACAAGATCATATAGACCGGGATGCGGTCATTATGCTTAACATAACAGGAGGAGGAGAGGAACGGTTCAGGCATGAGAACAGGCTCTGTTACCTTGAACCAAGTCTTGTGTTTGAGAGGAATGTGCAGGAAAAGGAACTGTCCCGAAAGCTGACCGGATTGTTTGACCTGTAGTAATGAATACTCCTATATTACAATAGTTGTTTCTGTTGGAGCAGCGTCCTGTTCCTCCTGTTTCATCTTCTCATACACCGGACGCACCTGTTTCTTCAGTGCCGGGAGCTTTGAGGCGAAGACCGCTGCTCCAAGGATACTCAGTAAGCCCGACAATGTAAGTGTATATGATGTACCAATGGATTTTGCCAATTGTCCGGCCAGCAGGCTTCCGAAAGGTGTTATGCCCATGATTGCCATGGTATAAAAGCTCATTACGCGTCCACGTTTATTGTCGTCAACAATGGTCTGAAGGATAGTATTGCTACCGGCAAGTCCCATGATCATGCCGCATCCTGCCAGGAGCATAAAGATGAGTGATAGCGTAAAAACTTTTGACAGCGATAATCCCAGGATGCCAAGACCGAAGATGAATGCCGACAGTGGGATGATCTTTCCCAGCTTGATCATTGTTGTTCTTGATGCCAGGAACAGTGCAGCGGCGAGTGCTCCGATACCCATGGCTCCCATGAGGAATCCGAAGGTATGAGATCCTCCGTGCAGGATCTCCTTGGCATATGCTGGCATCAGCACGGTAAAAGGCATACCGACCAGGCTGGTTAGTCCCAGCATGAGGATTATGGCGCGTATTGGCGGGAAGCCGAAAGCATATACGCTGCCTTCCATGAGCCCTTTGAAGACGTTTGTTTTCACCTGCACATGGCGGAGGGATTTGAATCTCATCATTAACAGAGAACCGATAATGAACACGAAGCTGACGGTATTTGCCAGGAAACAGACGCCTTCGTTGGTCGCGGCGATGAGTACCCCGGCGATGGCAGGCCCGATGAGCCGTGCACTGTTCACCATTGATGAGTTGAGGGCAATGGCATTCCCCAGGTTCTGCCTTCCCTCAACCATGTCGATAAGGAAGGACTGGCGTGCCGGCATATCAAACGCATTAATGATGCCAAGGATACTTCCCAGTACCAGGATATGCCATACGCTGATAACTGAAGTGAAATAGAGGATGGTGAGTATGAGTGCCTGGATCATGGCCAGTACCTGTGTTGCCACCAGCATGTGATACCTGTTCCACCGGTCGGTCAGCACTCCGGCAACAGGAGCGAACAGGAAGGTGGGAACCTGTGAGATAAATCCCACCAACCCAAGGAGCCAGACCGAACCGGTGAGGCTGTAGACCAGCCATGGGAGAGCGATGCGCTGCATCCACGTGCCGATGAGTGAGAGCCCCTGCCCGATAAAGAAGAGACGGTAATTACGGTATTTCAGTGACCGGAATGTTGTGGTGAGCCAGTCTGTTATCGATATACCCGAGGTTAAATCCTTAATCATTCAATTATTCCGATCATGAAAAACAACATTTATCATCCATTTATGGGCCAAGACAGGCCATGACTCAGCCGCTCTTTTGCCCGGACGCAGTCCGTAACCATGACCTCCGTCAGGAAGGAAGTGCAGTTCAGTAGGGATCTTTGCATCACGCAGGGCAGAAGCCATGACGAGGCAGCTGTTGCCATACCGGTCGTCGGCGGTGCCAAAGATAAAAAAAGGAGGGCAATCACCGGATAGTGTGAGCTCGGGCGTCAGACTGTTGCCGGTTCCCAGGTCAAGGTAAGCAGGATAGATAAGAATGGAGAAATCGGGACGACACGACAGGCTGTCGGCCAGGTCAACAGGAGGGTAGGTTCTGTTGTTGAAGCGGGTGCCTGCTCGGGCACAGAGGCTGCCGCCGGCGGAGAAACCGATCACACCCACCTGACTGAACCGGATATTATCCGCCATACACAGGCTCCTTGCCAGCCGGATGGCACGCTGCAGATCCTGCAACGCTCCTTCCTGTTTTTGGGGAACACGGTACTGCAGCACAAAAGCAGTGATGCCAAGTGTGTTGAGCCATCTGGCTATTTCATATCCTTCCTTGTCTATTGCCAGAATATTATATGCTCCTCCGGGACAGACAATTACACATACATCCGGATGGATATTGCATTCCGGCCGGTAGACTTCCAATACCGGATCGGTGACATCGGTCAGCCAGACCACCCTTCCAGAGGTATCCTCGGCGGTGATGGCAGGATGTTTAGGATTGGTCTCTCCGGGCACGTTCCCCGGCCAGAGGTGTATCAATTCCTGGCCTGATACCCATTGTGTGAGGATAGCCAATGAGATGACCAGAAACAGCTGTTGCACAAAAGAAGGCCGGTTTATTATTCCAGGATTCATGTGATGTTTTCTCCCTTCACATAGCCGAAGTTTGCGAGAATGCCGCCGTCTACGAACAACACATGACCGTTCACGTAATCACTGGCTTTGGAGGCCAGGAAGAGGGCGGCATTGGCAACATCTTCGGGCTCACCCCAGCGACCGGCGGGGGTACGTGTCATCACCAGATCGTTGAACGGGTGTCCGTGTTCGCGTATGGGAGCTGTCTGGGCCGTGGCAATATAACCGGGGCCAATGGCATTGACCTGTATATTGTATTTTGCCCATTCACAGGTCATGCTGGCTGTCAGAAGCTTCAGCCCTCCCTTGGCCGAAGCATACGCCGATACGGTGTTCCTTCCATAGACGCTCATCATGGAGCAGAGATTGATGATTTTGCCGCTTCTCTTTTTGATCATATTGGGGACTACACGTTTTGAGACGATCAGCGGTGCCACGAGATCAACATCAATCACCTGCCTGTACTCGGATACCGTCATGTCAAGGATGGGAATCCTTTTGATTATTCCTGCATTGTTTACGAGGATATCAATGGTCCCCACTTTCTCCTCGATGACTGATATACCCCTGTCCACTTCCGCTTCACTGGTAACATCGAACAGGAGTGTGAAAACCTCCATCTTGTCTTTTTCAAAACTTTCCCTGCATTGTTTGAGCTTCTCGTCGGAGATGTCATTAACACAGACTCTGGCACCTGCGCGGGCAAGCAACTTACCGATGGCCAGTCCGATACCATGGGTTCCACCGGTAACCAGTGCCACTTTTCCTGTAAGGTCGAACAGTTCTTTCATGGTCGTCACTATTTTAGTTGATCGGGATATCGTACATCCATATCTCCGTAGTCGAGGTTTTCGCCAGCCATACCCCATATAAATGAATAATTGGATGTGCCGGCGGCGCTATGGATACTCCAGGAAGGGGAGAGGACTGCCTGTTCGTTCTTCATCCATATATGCCGGGTCTCGTCGGGATCACCCATATAATGGCATACAGCCTGTTTCTCGGGCACTTCAAAATAGAAATAGGCTTCCATTCTCCGGCTGTGCGTATGCACCGGCATGGTGTTCCACACACTGCCGGGGTTGAGTGATGTAAGACCCATCTGTAACTGGCAGGTCTCAATCACAGTATTGACAAGAAGCTTGTTGATGGTGCGGTGGTTTGATGTCTCAAGGCTGCCCATGACCACTGATTCGGCTTCGGCAAGGGTCACCTTTTTGCACGGATAGCTATGATGAGCGGGTGCAGAATTTATATACAGCTTGGCGGGTTTTGCCTGATCGGCCGATCGGAACAGCACATCCTTAACCCCTCTTCCCAGATACAGTGCTTCCTTGTAATCAAGGGTGTATGTCTTTCCGCCAGCATCTATCTGAGCTTTGGCACCTACATTGATTATTCCCATCTCCCTGCGGTCGAGGAATGAGTCGGCCTTCAGGGCATCGAAGGACTCGAGCACAAGCGGCATGTTCAGGGGCATGGCACCCCCGACAATGTACCGATCATACATTGAATACACAAGACGGATGTCCCCCGGTATAAACACCTGCTCGATAAGGAACTCTTTCCGTATCATCGCAGTGTCATACCTCCTGAAATCATCCGGATGACATGCGTAGCGTATCTCTGTTTTCATGGTTTTGGGATTTTTTTTTGGTTATATCGTGAAACAAGCATTATCATAACAAACATATATCTATTTGGTTGCGTATCCTGATATCAAGCATGGGCCGGGATTTCCGTAACAGGCTCATCTGAATACTGACAATCACTTCTATTCTTCTTTACAATTTTCCAGTTAAAGATCATATAATTTTGACAAATCACCAATAACCAGTTCAATACCAGCGGTCATTCAATAACTTGAATGGTTGGATGAAATTCGGCTGTACCTTTTGTACCTGTTTTCAGTTAACAAATTTTGAGAAAGAAGCGATTTTTCTTCTTATATATGTACAAAAAATTATAGCCGGAATGTTGGTTCCGGGAACCATCGATTATATTTTAGCACAACAAAGAATACAATTACATAATCTACCGGCGAGTGATCTTAACCGGTCCTGACAGGAGGTTCATTTCAGCCCTGAGGGATTCCATGAACTGATCCTTTTCCCGGATTCCTCCGGGTTCCTTGGTCCATGCAGCCAGGTAATAATAGTCGAATAGTGTGCCTTCCTGTTCAAATACCACCACCCAGTCATCCTCATCTTGGGTCAGATTGGTTTCTATACCGGCGGGGTATATTACGGCCAGTCCGAGGGTATCACCCGCGAGGCTTTGTGGTCCCCAGGTAGCCATGCAATTCCATTGCTGGTTTTCCGCCGTCAGTGTGAAGAGCTCGCAATTCACCTCCTTGCGGATTCCTGTGGCGATATGACTCACCGTATCGCTGAATAAAAGTCGTTCATGTGTGATCCTGCTGCCGGCGGCAATGGGTTTAAGTGAGATGAGGTCAACCTTTTTGCCGTTACGATCCCACCCGAAGTACCATGTTTTCACTTGTGAACGCAGGAGTCCGTCAGCCTCTATTTTGCAAATAACGCTGTCGGTATTTTCCACCCTGACCGCTTTCTGACCATCCCACCATGCAATTGAGCCGATGCCAAGGGTATTTCCCACCTTCATGATATCCATTCCCCAGGGGCACATGGAGTGGTATGACTCATAACCATCGGTACCTACATCCTGCAACACCATTGCAGCTGTTTTTTTCCCGAACACGTCCACTGCATTACGCCAGTCGAGGTAAAAGCGGTATCCCACCTTATCGGACTCCCAGCCCGGGCCTTCGTATTTAATGTAGTAGGAATGATCGGTGCATTCATCCGGGACTCTCAGCGAATCAGTCTTCTGGAAATTACCTCCGCCGACATACACCCCGTTCTGGAAGGTGCCGGTCACCTTGTGCCAGAGTTCAGCCTGGGTTTTTTTAATAAAATGAAGATTTTCCATGGCATCTTCCCGGAGGTATCTGAATTCGGCATCTTTCATCTCATCCCTGAGCAATGATGCTTCAAACAGCAGCAGGTCCCATTTACCATCCTGATCCGAATCGGACAGTTGTACAGGGGATATCGAATTTCTGTATTTGACAACAAGCCTGCCGGGATCGAGGTATTGTTCCAGTTCCCTGATGTCATCATAATTCAGGGCGAGCACCCCCGAGAAGTCATGACCCGTTACATTCTCTATGGAAAAGGTGGCAACTGTTTTGCCACCGCTCAGCGGGTTTTTGGGGTATTGGCATGACAGGATCATTAATCCCATGGTCAGCATGGGAAGGATAATCATTTTTTTCATTTGTACATATTTTAATGAACGGACGATTTTCTCAGGACAACAGTTTGTCATTTTGTTTACCGGTTCAGTTCGATGGCTGCCAGGATAAAAGGAGCCACACCTTTCGTATCGTTATCCACCCGTTTTTCGTTGATGTAGTATTCATATGATCCATCCCTGTATGGATTACCGCCCAGTCCGCATCCGCCACAGATATTATGCATGGTAAGGAGTCCGTTTTCATCCACCGTGATAAGTTCCTTCACCAGATTATCGAATGTTTTTTCAGCGATGGTATGGTAGTTATCCGGGAGATAACCGTTGTTGGCCGCTTTGGCAAAGACGTAGCAATACATGGCTGAGCCCGATCCCTCGATGTAGTTGCCTTCTCTTCCTCCCTGGTCCAGTACCTGGTACCAGAGGCCTGATTTGGGATCCCTCACTTTCAGCAAGGCCTCACATGTATTACCGAGGATGGTGATCAGTGAGTCCCTGTCGGGGTGTTGCAGGGGGAAATAGTCGAGCACATCGACAATAGCCATTGTATACCAGCCGATAGCCCTGCTCCATGGATGGCGGGACTTGCCAGTCTCGGGGTCGCACCAGCGCTGTGTGCGGCTTTCATCCCACGCATGCATGAGAAGGCCTGATTCCCGGTCGAGAGTTTTCCGGTGGATCAGCTTGATCTGGCATGCAATGCTGTCAAACCATTCAGGAGCGTTGAACTCACTGGCATACTGCGCCAGGAAAGGCGAGGACATGTATACTCCGTCAAGCCACATCTGCCACGGGTAGATCTTTTTATGCCAGTAGCCCCCCGACCTGGTCTTGGGATGAGTTTTCATCTGCTGAATGAAGTTCCCGATCGCAATCAGGTATTTTTGTTCACCGGTTCTTTTATACAAAGTGAGGACATTTTTCCCCGGATTGATACGGTCAAGGTTGTATTCTTCTATTCTGTAATCCTTTACCGATCCGTCAGGCTGAACAAAATAATCTACCCAGTCTTCCATATATTTTGAATAGGAAGGATCTAGGTTCCCCAGCTTGTCGATAGCCTGGGCAAGAAATGCCACATCGTATGCCCATTTGAATGTTTTGGGATCCAGGTAATGAATCAGGCTATCGGCCCTGGCCATAACCGAATTGGCCATCCTCACCGACCAGGGCTGACGTGTATTTTCACCTCTGTGTTTATTGGAAATGTTACAGCAGTTTACGATCATGCAACAAGAGATAATAAGGATATGAAAATGTTTCATTGTATTTTCTCTGTTTATGGTCTGAATTTAAGAAAAATGTTCTTATTTCCTTACCAAAAGGCAATGATTTGCAGAAAAGGGAAAGAGACCTGAAAAAGGTCTCCTTCCTATCATCTGTTAACCAAAACCTGAACGGTGCAGAAGCGTTCTGCGTTGTTATTCAATAGCCCGGGTTTTGCCAGAAACCGTTCGGATCCTGTCCTGCCGTTCTGTTAGTGACGGCATCCATCTGCGGCTGGGGTATAGGTCTCAGCAAATGATGAGACTTGATATTGTTTTTAGCGGTTCCGTTGTATGCGATAACCCTGTCGAGGAGGGTGCCTGTTCGCTTAAGGTCGAACCAGCGCTGCTGTTCACCGCAGAGTTCACGTGCTCTCTCAGCAAGGATGATATCGATATCTTTGGCGGTAACCTGTGCTTCTTCACCAGCGTTCAGCACATTCGATTGCCCTGGGATAGCTCGTACTGTCCGCAGCTCGTTCAGTTTCGCAATGGCATTGGCTGACTGTCCGCCCATCATATAGCCTTCGGCGGCAATGAGGTACATTTCCGACAGTCGCAGCAGGAAGAAGTCCCTGTCTCCCAGGTCCCTGATAATAGAACCGTTGAGGTCTTCAAACTTTTTCAGGGCGATATACATTCTCTCACCCTTGAAGTTGTTATCACCGGCAGTACCGGTTGCATCTGTCGGTAGTGTTCCGGCTTCATCCTGGTATAAAGGTTTGACGGCTGGATCCCCCACATCGGTGCGTGAGAAAAGCACATAACGGTTGGCGGCACGGGCGATTTGCTGGGGTGTGGGATTGCTTTTCATCAGGTAGAGGGCTGTGTCCCTCAGGTTTTCATAGCCGGCCGGCGGCGCCACTCCCCCCTCAAAGGCTTCGGTCAGAGCCGGTGCCACGAGGTAGGCATCCCGGAATGATGCCTTATACCGCTGGTCGGTCTGTTCGTTAAACAGATCAAGCAGGTATCCCGAGGGTACGAACCGTGTGAATCCTTTACTATAAGGTTGGTAATGAGTACCAACAAAATAGGTGGCATCCGAATACTTAAGGTTTTTCTTGGCTTCAGTGTCGATACGAACCAGTACCGAGGTAAGGCCCGGTACCATGTTCCAGACGCCGACAAACATAAGGTGTGATGCATTGCCGCCTGTTGAATTGGAACCATCCCGTTTAATCATGTTTGCCCAGGTCATAGGTTTGCCATCGGCATCCAGTTTGAGCCGCTTGGGGAGGACGTTGTTCAGCAACACGCTGGAGTAATCCACATACCAGATCACCTCCTGGTTATTCATACCGTCGGCGGTGTTACCTGCCCAGCAATCGGCATAGTTGGCATAAAAGCTGGCTCCACTGCCTGTGATCACTGCTTCAGCCTCTGCGGCTGCATCCAGGTATGCCTGGGAATCGTTGAATTTGCTGGCTTTATAGAGCAGGAACCTGGCCTTGAGGGCTCTGGCTGCCCACAGGTTGATATGGCCCGTCTTGGCTGTTTTACCCTCAAGATGAGCGATCGCCTCATTTATATCCTGTAACATAAATTCGTACACTTCTTCCTCGCTGTTTCTTAAAGCCATGGTTGAGGCATTGTTCACCGGCTCCCGGTTGATCTGCACCGGGCCCCATGTTTCCACCAGGTGCCAGTAATAGAATGCACGGAGCGCTTTCAGCTCACCAAGAAAGGTATTCCGGTCAACGTCGGTGAGGAGCCAGTCGGGTGCTTCATTCACATATTTTATACCTGTGTTGCATACGTTGACGGCAGTGTAAAACATCTCCCAGTATTCATCAAAACAGGCATTCATGGTTTCCTTTGTTGAGGTAGCTACTTCCGGTGTGATACCATAATAGTCAATCAGCACCTTCTGACGGTTATCATAGCCTGTAAGCCATATATCCGTTCCTCCCTCACTAAGTCCGAATGCAGCTTCCTTACCATACCAGCCGCGCAGGTATGCATAGGACGATCCCACGAGGCTCTCCAGTCCGGTCTTTGTTGAATAAACAATATCCTCGGTGGCGCCTGTGAGGTTTTCCTCTTCAAGGAAATCCTGACACGAATAATTCGCAATACCAAGGATGGCGAATAATGCGATGATATATTTGAATCTTGTTTTCATTGTCTTTCTCTTTTGGAGTGTTAGAATTCGACGTTCAGTCCGAATACAAGGTGCTTAGCCATAGGATTGGAAATGGCCCCGCCCCGCTCGGGATCATAGTTGTCAAGATTGCTGAATGTGAAGTAGTTCTGCAACGAGGCATACAATCTTAGGTTTGACATGGCGGCCTTACTGGTCCATTTTCGCGGCAGCGTATAGCTCAGAGTCACCTCCCTTATTTTCAGGAACGATGCTTCTTCGTATGCCAGTGCCGGCATGTCATTCTGTGATGCTATACCGGGGCGCGGGAACTTGGCATCCTGGTTTTCGGGCGTCCAGAAATCAATATCCGGCGAACCATCTTGTTCAGTTGGTTTATAGGCTGTGTTGAAATCATACTCGATCCATTGTCCCACCCTGGCATATATAAGGGCTGAGAGAGACAATCCTTTGTATGAGATTGTATTGTTAAATCCTACGATGAATCGAGGGCTTTTATTGTACAGCCTCTTATCCAGTTCGTTTATAATGGTATCATTATTTGCATCAATAATCTTAATATCTCCCGGCACCTTACCATATTCTGCGGCCAGTTCGGCATCGGCAATACTCCAGCAGCCGTCAGCCTCGTAGTTGTAAAATGCCCTGACGGGTTCTCCCACAACAAGTGCCTGGTCAGGATTACTGACATCCTTTGTTTCACCACTGGCCAGCGCTACGATCTTATCCTTGTTGGTTGAATAGGTCAGGTCGGAAACCCAGCTGAGATCTTTTTTCTCAAAGACACGGAACGTGAGAGCCGCTTCAAACCCGCGGTTCTCTGTCTCACCAACATTGGCCATCACCTGCGGATAGACCGAGCTGGCAGGCAGAGCTTTCTGTAACAACAGGTCGTATGTCTGGGCGTAGTAATAATCAAGGCTACCCGAGATCCTGTCTTTCAGGATGGAGAAATCAAGGCCGATATCATAGGTGGCCGTAGTTTCCCACGACAGGTCGGGATTGCCGAGGATAGCAGGTACGGGACTGAAGATGATTGAAGGCCCGAAGGTATAATACACCTGGTCGGTGCCAAGCACTGTCTTTGTCATATACGGTACAACAGCTGCATTTCCTGATTTACCCCAGCTTGCCCTGAGCTTGAGATGGTTGATCGGGCTTACAGTACTGAGGAATGACTCTTCAGAGAGTACCCATGCAAGGGCCACGGAAGGGAAATAACCCCATTTGTTACCTTCTGCCAGCACCGATGAACCATCCGCACGAATGGATGCAGTCAACAGGTAACGGTTCATGAGTTTGTAGTTTACACGCCCAAAGTAAGACAGAAGGCTCTGTTTTTCAAATTCATTTGTAATGGCACGGCTGGCCGGCGGTATATTAGATAACTCATAGAAGGAGTTTTTCCCGTAATGGTCGAACCCGGCCACTCCCGATACCTGATGCATCTCATATACATCCTGTTGAGCGCTCTGGCCAGCCAGCAACTGGATCTCATGAATACCTCCCAGGTTCAAGGAATAATTCAAGGTGTTTTCCCAGGTGAATCCCACCGACTGGTTGTTTTGCGCGAGGAGTGAAGAACCGCGCCCCGACTGGAAATTGGCTGTGCACATGTAATCCTCGTATTCACCCTTTCGGTTGGCCGACTGATCGATCCCGAACACTGTTTTAAACCGTAAGCCCTTGATAAGCTGCCAGTCGAGGAAAAAATTGCCGAACAACCTGTTCCCCTGGGTATTATTGGCGTAGTAACCTTCCACCTCGTTCAGCAAGGGATTTGTATGGCTGATTGTAAGTTCTGAAGGGGTGTTCAGTATGGATCCGTCAGACAGGTATGGCTGGGCCATGGGATGCATTTTGATGAGCTGGCTATAGATTCCGTCTTCCCTGCGGTCCCAGTCGCGGAAAGTATAGAGCAGGCTGGCTCCCACCTGGATGTTGTTTGTCAGCTTGTGATCCACAGCGATCCTTCCATTGTATCTTCTCAGAGCATCGTTCCTCATCAATCCCTGTTCATCCATCAGCCCGAGGGACAGAATATAGGTTGAACGGTCGCTGCCGCCCGAGAATGACAGTTCATAGTTCTGGGTGGTGCTGTTGCGCAGGATGAGGTCAAACCAGCTCACCCCTCCTTCCCGGTATAGCTGGAGCAATGATTTTTCAAAAGGTGCAACCACGGTATTTGAAAGCACCACTTCCGGAGGGAAATCATCCAGGTTGGTTTCGCCCCATGAGTTATCCGTTTTCTCAACATTATAGCGCATACGTTCGGCCAGCAGCCTGTACTCATTCTCCACATCCATGATCCGTGGCAGGTTGGTCGGGCTGTTCATAGACAGATAACTGTTGAACGACACTCCCAGTTTCCTCTCACCCGTGGCAGCCAGGCCGCGTTTTGTGGTGATGATGACCACACCATTGGCACCCCTGGTACCGTAAATAGCGGTTGATGAAGCGTCTTTCAACACCTCGATAGAGGCAATGTCGGAGGCATTGAGATCCAGGGTTGAACCATATTCAATCCCGTCAACCAGGAACAAGGGGGTATTTGTGGCATTGATGGAACGGTTCCCGCGGAGGCTGATGTTTAGCTCGGAACCTGATTCACCACTGGTTCTGGTGACATCCATGCCTGCAATCTTGCCCTGCATCGACTGTAAAGCATTGTTGCTGGCTGTCTTGACAATCTCGTTGGTTTTAATGGATGAGACAGATCCTGTAAGATCTCTCTTCTTAACGGTTCCATACCCTATCACCACCAGTTCATCAAGCCCGATAGCTTCCTGCACCATCACCACATCAACAACATTTCTGTTATTGACCGGTATCTGCTGCCTGATGTACCCCACGAACGAAACCTCAAGAACAGCTTCCGCGGGGTTTTCCACCGCCAGCTGATAGTTTCCATTTTCGTCAGCCATCGTGCCATAGGTTGTACCCACGACAACGATACTGGCGCCCGCCAGGGGTGCACCACTCTGATCGGTGACCTTGCCCGTGACGGTACGGCCGGCCTGCGCAAATGCTGACACAGTGAACAGCATGAGCACCAGGACGGTTAATCCACGATGTAAAATCTGCTTGTGCGTCATTGATAAAGGTTTTTAGGTTAGAAATTACTCAGGTTCATTTGATCCTATGATTACAGTCTCTTTTTTACTGGTTGACAACAGCCGTGCATGAGGCAGAATATTATTCACCAGGTAAATGGTGCCGCATTTATCGTCTGCCTCAATGAACCGGTTCAGCTCACCGGGAAAATAGTTGTTCGACACCCGTACCATTGAACACTCGGTGAACGTGTAAAAAGGTATATTGCTCTTTAGTGTTCCTGTGCTGAGCTTGTCAAAACTCAGCTCACTGGAATGATGGCAGTCAACAAGGGAACCTTCGGCAATATTCATCCGGACATCGTTGAAGCTGATACCGGAGGAGTGCTCAATCAGGATCCCTTTTCTGGCCGATATTTCCATGTCCCTGAACGATACCTGGCTTACCACGCTCTCTTCAAGGCCGTAAATTGTTATCGCCCTTCCCGCATTCCTGATGATCATGTCTGAAATGTGAATATTTCTAACCACGGGAGTCCTTTCCGAGAAAGGTTCGGGATCGGCAGGCTGGTATCTCAGGTTGATGGTGATCCCATCGTCCACTATATTATACATCACCACGTTCGACACACGCACATCTTCGATTACTCCGCCTCTTCCCCTCATGGTCTTTAATCGTATACCCCTGTCGGTTCCTTCGAATGTACAGTTGGAGATAGCCACGCGTCTCACATCGCCACTCATCTCGCTTCCTATCACTACTCCACCGTGCCCCTTGAGCATGGTGCAGTTGGTGATGGTAACATTCTCCGTCGGACGGTTAGCCTCCCGTCCGTCCTCATCGCGACCCGACTTGATCACAATGCAGTCATCCCCCACGCTGATATGACAGTTGGAAATATGCACGTTCCGGCAGGACGAGATGTCAATCCCGTCGGTGTTCGGCGATTCCCCGGGATTCTCGATGGTTATACCAGTGATGGTTACATTGTCACAAAAGGCAGGCATCAGGGTCCAAAAGGGAGGATTGCTGAAGCTAACCCCTTCAATAAGAATATCCTGACATTCGTACATGGTGAGCAGTGGAGGGCGCAAAAGATAACCCGTTCTTTGCAGGTGTTCATTTTTCTTTAACAGTTCTTCATTCTCATTAATAAAATACTCCTGCCATTTTGACCCGGTCATTTCCCCCCTTCTTACACTGAACCAGGCATCCCACCATCTATGACCCTGTCCCTCAAAATGACCGTCGCCCCTGATAGACATGTTTCTACTCCTGTATGCATATATCGGTGACAGGAAGTTCTTCACCCTTACTTCTTCCCACCGTGTCGGCACCATTGGCAGGTAGTCGTCAAAATCGTCAGAGAACCGGATGACGGCACCTGCATCCAGGTATAGGGTGATATTGGTTCTCATGATAATGGGACCGGTGAGAAAGGTCCCCGAAGGAAAATACAGGGTCCCGCCTCCCTTTTCAGCCAGGCTGTCGATCAGATGACGGATCACATCTGTACATTTCACCTGCCCGCTGTCATCGGCCCCGCTCTCACGTACATTGATCCACTGAGGCTGCGACTCAGCCTGAAAAAATATGAAGAGAAGCGGAATAATAAGGTAACGGTGTTTCATTGGCCAGTATGATTATCTTCCAGGGAAATACTTACTAAAATTACACTGGAAATAATCAGTGGCGGGGTGTCGAATTATCCGATTATGGGGGAGAAATTGCTGGTTTCGCATGGAAGGATTGCTTACATTTGTATTATACTGGTTAGGGATGAGAAGATGGGTTAAGGATATTATATTTTTACTGGCCTTCCTTCCAACAGGCCTGATCCACAGCCAGGATGTCTTCCGGTTTGAACACATCGGTTCGGAAAGCGGCCTGTCGCAGAATACCAGTTTCTGCATTCTGTTCGACAGCAAGGGTTTTATGTGGATCGGTACCATGAATGGCCTGAACAGGTATGATGGCTATGAGTTCAAGATATTCAAGAGCCAGGCGGGTCATTCCTATAATTTCACCAACAACCGGATCACTCGGTTGTGGGAAGACAACCTTGGTTTTATATGGCTGGAGACATACGACGGATACTGTCACTTCTTCGATCCGCAATCAGAGATCTTTACCACCCTGCCTGCTTACCAGGTGAACAACCCCAAGAATGTGGCTGTCACGAGCTTCCTTCAATACTCTGACGACCTTGTGTTCCTTGGCACCACAACCTCGGGTATGTTCCTGCTTCGGTACAACGAGAAGAAAGAGACATACGATGTTGAACAATTCATTGACAGGGGAACCAGTCCGCTTTCCAATAACCATGTCAGGTTTGTTCATAAGGATGAGAACGGCGGTCTATGGGTGGGTACGGAACGGGGTATCTGTTTCATGCCTCAAGAGATATTGTTATCCGAACGGCCGCGCTTGCGTCATCTGTATGTCAACTCCTCCTTTACGTCTGTGTGTGAAGATAATAAGGAATTATGGTTTGGGACGGAAGGGGAGGGGATCCTTATTTATGAGAAGACGGGAGGACATTACCGGTTCCTCTCACGCGTCCAGGTTCCTGAGATGCCTTCAAATACAATCAGCAAACTGTATTATACCCGTGGGGGGCAACGACTTGTCTGTTTCAGGGATAAGGGGGTGATGGTAACCGACAGCGGATCCACATCATGGTACACTATTCCTTTTCACGGAAGTACGGTGACCGGTATCTATGAGGACCGTTTCCTCCAGGTATGGCTTACTGGTCTGGAGTTCGGTATAACCCGGTACGATCCGGCAAATAGGCATACCAGGTATTATGTGGTCACCCCTGAGGAGAGCAGGCATCTTACCGATCTTGAAAGACCCCAATTCTTTGAAGACAGGAACAATACCCTGTGGATCGGGTTTCACGGCAGCGGCTTGGCAAGGTATGACAAAGCCAATGACCGGTTTGAGTTTTTCATGAACGACCCGAAGGATCCCAACTCGATCTCTTCCAACATCGTCCATAGTATCGTTGAGGATCATTCAGGTCAGATATGGCTGGGTACAGGCCAGTTCCTCGGGGGGATCGAGAAGCTGATACTGCGCAACACTGCCATGGAACACCACCGGCTGGTCAGGGAAGGTGTCGATGTGCTTGACAACGTGGCCAGGGCTGTTCTGGAAGACAGTAACCGGTTTATCTGGGCGGCATCAAAAGCCGGGAGACTCCACCTGTTCGACAGCACCTTCCGACAGGTCACCACCCATAACGTGCTTCCCTGTACACCACAGAACCTGTACCGTACAAATACTTATGCACTGTTCAATGACTCGGATGGCTTCCTGTGGGTGGGATCGAAAGGTGACGGCCTGTCGGTAAGTACAACCCCCCTCTTACCCCACCCCGATGGTTACAGGCAACTGGCTTTCATAAACTACAGGTTTGACGCAGGAGATACAACATCGTTGGGAAATAATAATATTTACGCAATCTGCGAGGATAGATCAGGAAGTATCTGGATAGCCACCTATGGCAACGGCCTGAACATGGTTACTAAACCCCGTGCAGAAAAATTGTCTTTTATCAGGATCAACCAGGCCAACAGTAACCTCTCCAGTAACCTTGTACGTCATATTTATATTGATGCATCGGGAAACCTGTGGATCGCCACTACCTTCGGACTTAATTTTCTTTCAAGGGAGAACATTGAAAGCCGGCATTACCACTTCCGGGTGTTCCTACATGATCCTTTGATCAGCAACAGCTTAAGCTACAATGATGTGGTGCATATTTATGAGGATTCAAGGGGAAGGATGTGGTTCGGAACTTTCGGAGGAGGAGTGAACCTCCTCGAACAGATGGATGATCATACTGCCTCCTTTAAGCAATTTACGCCTGGTACCGAGCTGAGTAATGAAATTATCTATGGTATCGTTGAGGATAATGACGGATTTATGTGGTTCAGTACAGAAAACGGCCTGATACGGCTTGACATGGAAAAAGGGAATGCGGAACTCTACAACCAGTATAATGGACTGAGTTTCAGCAGCTTTTCCGAAAATACCTGTTTCAGGAGAAAGGACGGTACACTGATCTTCGGGGGGTACCTCGGACTGGCGGTGGTACATCCTGATAAGCTTAGCCATGAACCCGCAGACTCACGCGTGGAACTCACCAATTTCATGGTGTTCAACAAGGAAGTTCCTATCAATGCACCAGGATCACCGTTGAAGAAAAGCATTTCATACACGGAAAGCATCCACCTGAAGTATAACCAGTCGAGCTTCAGCATTGATTTCTCAGCCCTTGATTTTCTTGACCCTGCAAAGGTCCACTATTCCTATAAGCTGGAGAATTTCGAGGATGATTGGAATGATGTGGGGAACCAGCGAAAGGCTACATACACCAACCTCTCTCCCGGGAAGTATATATTCCGCGTCCGTTCAACCGTCAGGGAAGGGATATGGAATGCAGGTGAGAGACGTTTGTTCATCCGCATCTATCCCCCCTGGTGGAAGACCTTCCCGGCTTACATCGTATATCTTCTCCTGATATCCGCCATAATCTTCATCATTTATAAAACAGCCACAAGGATGAGCAGGTACCGTAACGAGTTGCTTGTGGAGAAGAAGGTGAATGATTTGAAATTGCAGTTTTTTACCAATATATCCCACGAGATACGTACCCCGCTCTCGGTGATTATCGGTCCGATAGAAGATATTCTTTCGGGCGACAGCCTGCCCCAGAACAGCAAGATACTGATGGAGATCATCCGGAAGAATGCCAGGAGAATGCTTCACCTTACCAATCAACTGCTCGATTTCAGGAAGGTGCAGAGCAACAAGATGGTGCTGAAAGTCAAAGAGGTGGATATCGTTCCTTTCTGCCACGATATTTTCGAGAGTTTTATTCCCCTATCACAGCATAAAGGGATTGAGTATACCTTCCACAGCAATATTAATTCGCTTGTGATCACTGCCGATCCTTCCAAGCTCGATACGGTTGTTTATAATATCATTTCCAATGCCATTAAGTTCACGCCGTCTGGCAAAAAGGTTTCGGTGAATATCTATGATTCGGAAAACAGCAATACCCTGGATATTACCATAACCGATGAAGGCCCGGGCATCCCACAGAAAAACATGGCCGACATCTTCACACGGTACACCATCCTGAATAACGAGGAACTTGCCGGTACGGGAATAGGCCTGTCTCTCTCCTATGAGCTGGTGAAATTGCATAAGGGAGATATCCTCCTGTCGTCAGCTGAAGGAAAGGGAAGCACTTTCACCGTCCGGTTACTGAAGGGGAAAGATCATCTGGCCGACCAGGTATACGAGCATGATGGCGTCGTCAAAGGCAGGGAACCGCGGTTATGGCAGCAGGGAACCCTCAACCACGACATGGAATGGCAAGCCGATATCAATGAACCATGTGCCGGCACCAATATGATGCTCATCATAGAGGATAACCAGGAGATATTGAACTACCTGTCATATTCCCTTCGTTCAACCTTCAACTGTATCACAGCCAGGAACGGTAACGAGGGGCTCCATATAGCCCGGTCGATGAATCCTGATATTATCCTGACCGATATTATGATGCCGGGGATGGACGGCATGGAGATGACACGGTTGCTGAAGGAAGACTTGCCCACATGCCATATCCCTGTAATCATGCTGACATCAAAAACCGAGATGAAAGACCAGATCGCAGGCATTGAGACCGGGGCAGAGGCGTATATTGTGAAACCGTTCAATATTGAGTATCTCAAAACCGTAGCCTGTAATCTACTGAACCAGCGTAAAAACCTGATGGCTTGGTTTACCGGTGCCCACCACCTCTCCACCGGCCCCCTGAACCTGCGTTCCAAGGATGAATTATTCCTGAAGGAAGCCATCGCCTTCATAGAAAAAAACTACAGCACGGGCTTTGATATGGATCAGCTGGCCAGGCACTGTGGGGTCAGCCGGACAGTGTTCTATAATAAAATCAAGGGACTGACCGGTACAGGCCCGCTGGAATTTGTAAGAAAAATTAAAATGAATATTGCCCGTCAACTGCTCGAGAAAGGGTATAATGTTTCCGAAGTGGCTTACCAGACTGGCTTCTCCGATGTTAAATACTTCAGCCGTCAGTTCAAGGCATTCTACGGTTATTCGCCAAGCAGGCATAAGAACGTTACAGGGTGAGAAATCCAGCCAGTTTCTGTAACCTGGGTACTCAGTTTGCCGCCCCGAACACCTCCCGGGGAATTAATGAATTAAATGAGGAGGAATTTCAGTAATTAATTACATAATTTATGAAGGGAGACTTTAGGATTTGCCCGGCAAGGGCCTGTTAAACGGGTGTAGAGCATGAAGTGGATTTCCGGTATATGACACGGAAAACGGCTGCTGCCAGTGTGCATTGTCTGGCGCATCCTTTACGAAGGATTCTCTTCCTGACAGACATTATACCTCATCTCCTTCACCTCCAGCTTGAACCAGGTGAAATCACCTTCCTCCAGCTTCCAGGTGATGGATACCCGTGCGGGGATCCTGATTCCTTCAAACTCCCTGTAACCGTCAGGCTCAACCTGAATAAACCAGTTCTCGAGGGTGTATCCTTCCTTCCTGTCATAATAACGCATAGCTTCAAAGCTCATCACATCCCCGTTCTGATCGAACCTGAAGAGGCCTGATGCATTGATCTCCCCGTAATTCATCGTTGCCCGTGCTGTGATGGAATCCACCTGCTCCCATCTGAGATATTTGTTAACCGCTGCCGTTGGTGCCCATATAATCTCCGCAAGGTAGCGCAGCATACTACCCTGGTCGGTCTCCTGACCACTGGCATCAACAACAGGAAAAAGTGACAGTAGCGTTATCAGCATATGCCCGCGACCATCCACATACCTGTCTCTTCCTGCCAGATGCAGCCCTGGCGCTGTTTTCACACGAGCCTTCCAGATAAAGCCGGGTTGTTCCGTTCTTATCCGTTGTTCAGCCGTCACGGGCATCCATCGCCCGTTTGGTGTGGTGCGTATCACACCTTCCTGGGTGAGGCATACCGATCGTATCAGTGGCTTATCGATAACCTGCGACCGGATGAGCCATTTCCTGACAACCGGCGGAAGACAGGTGATCTTCTCGTTCGTAAGCATACCCTCCTCGGGCTTTATTTCCTGCATGAATGACCGGATCTCATTATTCGTCATACGGTTGAACTGCCATGAGCCATAACCGGTCAGCGAGACGAAAAGAATACCAATGTTCACGACAGTTCCGTATTTTGCATCGTGCCAGGACAGTACAATAAGAACCTGGGAGAGAGCCAGGGCTGCCACTGCTGCTATCCACCAGCTGTCACGTTTTAGTAGGAACAGAAGGGCAGACAGGATGAACAACAGAGACGCTGCCAGCCAGAGCAGACCCGCAGGTTTTGATATCTCGTGTGTGAGCCGGCTGATCGCCACAGGCTGGTATGCCTTCACAAAACATGACAGGTGGATCAAGCTATGAAGCGCTACAAGGATGACAAACAGTATTCGTATCATAACAGAATAGCTTCGGGTCAGGCCTTAATCGGCTGTTCTCATTGTCGGTCTTTTACCGTACCCGAACATCCTTGTCCTGTGATCATTACAATTTGATGAAACAGGTACGTTTTCATACGGTAATGGTACAATTTTAGTGTTTGCATCAACCGATAATTCTCACACCAATCACTGATCCACCGGTACAATCCAGCATGCATCCTGCACCACATACATATTGGATATACGGGTGAAATACCGGTATGATCTGCATAACGGTCAATGGAACAAATATAACTAAATTCAACATCAGCAA
>JAXDBV010000141.1:0-9965 GCA_034678415.1 Bacteroidales bacterium | reverse complement strand
TGTTGACATCGATCACCTGTGCACCGTTTTCAATCTGCTGCCGGGCAATGGTAAGGGCTTCTTCATACCGTTTCTCACGGATCAGTTCCGCAAATTTCCTCGATCCGGCAACATTGGTTCGTTCACCTATATTGATGAAATTACTGCCGGGGAACACAGAGAGGGGTTCGAGTCCGCTGAGGTGAAGGTGACGGCGGGGTTGTGGCAGAGGGCGGGCTTGAGCTTCACGGGCCAGACCGGCGATCCTCCGTATATGATCAGGAGTGGTGCCGCAACAGCCTCCGACAATATTCACCATTTTGCTTTCAAGCAAGGCATTGATGTGGGCGGCTGTTTCTTCCGGCGTTTCATCATACAGTCCGAACTGGTTCGGGAGCCCGGCATTAGGGTATGCGCTCACCGGCAGATGTGCATGTGCTGCCACCTGTTCGATAAACGGACGCATTTCCCGAGCTCCGAGGGAACAGTTTATGCCTATGCTGAGCAGGTTGAAATGGCTAACCGAGGTAATGAATGCCTCAAGTGTTTGCCCGGAAAGGGTTCGGCCGCTGGCATCAACCACCGTTACCGACACCATCACCGGTATCTCCCTTTTAGCCTCCTTGAAAACTTCTTGTATGGCAAACAGGGCTGCTTTAGCATTCAGTGTGTCAAACACGGTTTCCACCAGAAGGATATCGGCACCACCGTCCATGAGTCCGCGCACCTGTACGGCATAGGCCTCGGCAAGGCGGTCAAAAGTAATGGCGCGCATACCCGGATGCTCCACATGGGGAGACAGGGAGGCTGTTTTATTTGTCGGACCGATGGATCCCGCAACAAATCTCGGGTGTGACGGATCGCGACGGGTGAATTCCTCCGCGACGTTTACCGCGAGGACAGCCGATGCGCGGTTCATCTCATACACATAATCTTCCACGCCGTAATCAGCCATTGAAATACCATTGGCATTGAACGTATTTGTTTCGATAATGTCAGCACCGGCTTCAAGGTACTCACGGTGAATGTCATTGATGATCTGCGGCTGTGTCAGCGACAATAGGTCATTGTTCCCCTGCAGGGGACGGGGATGTGACCGGAAGAGCTTTCCACGGTACTCCTTCTCGCTGAGCCGGTATGACTGGATCAGGGTACCCATGGCACCATCGATCACCAGCACCCTTCTTTCCAGTTCTTTATGAATATTTTTTTCGGTCATTGATGAAATCATTGGGTAAAAAAACACAGTTTGTATTTACCATGGTATGCCATACGATCATTCAGGATAAAGAGTGCCGTGTCTATATACCGGTTTTCTTTTGCCCCTTGGATGGCTTCTTCCATATCTGCGGCAGTGTTTATCATATTGCAATAAGCTGTGGCAAATGCATCGGCAAGGGCACAGTCGTGAGCAACGATCATTGCGGCATCGGCCTTCCCGTAACTGAAGGAATGCCCATGGCTTCCAGAGGAGGTACATATTCCTGCTTCTTCGCCCATCGTATTGATTTCCAACCCCACCCTGCCCGACAGTACTGAAGGGCCTGCAAAAACAGGTATATGTACCGGCTCACTGACCATGATGAAAATATCTCCCCCGTTCTCAATCACCAGGTCGCAGGGCTCATACTTTTCCCTGAGCCGGACGGCCACGTTACGTGCAAAGGCGCCGGCCACGGCAGCCATGGGGCCAACGCCTGCTTTTTCAGCTGCCATACACATCTCATGTACGATCGCGGGCGCCTGCCGATGCGGTATAACAGGTTGATGGCTGTGGAGGAATGCAGGATGCCTGAGCGAATATTCTTCGATCTGATACCTCAGCTCCATCACCGAATCCAGCACAGTTTGTCTCGTATCCTCCCGGAACGAATGTTTGTCGATACCCACCAGCATATCAGTCTCACGGTATGCCACCTGGAAGTACCTGAAACGATCGTTGTTTGACAGAGTTCTGTAGGTGCGTGGTGTGTATACCATGGTTAATTACCGAACTCAAGGGTGAACAGCCGAAGGGGACAGGCCCTGGTGCAGAGGCCACAGGCGATGCATTTTTCGGGGGTAAACGCCAGTTCCCGTGTCAACGGGTCCATCACGAGTGCACCTGAGAAGCATACTGCCGTGCAGCTCCCGCAGTGAACGCATCCCTTTTCATCAAACAGGATCTGATCGGTTACAGGAACATAGCCGATCTTGTGAGACTCAAGATACCGCAGGCCCTGTTCCAGTTTCTCCTTTGGTGTTTCTATCTCCAGAAGCAGCTTGCCTTCCTGGCCGGCGTTTATTTCAGCCCTGAGAATATTGATCTCGAAATCATAATCCTTCACCAGCCTGTATGTCACCGGTTCATTGAATTTTTCCGGAGGGAATGTCAATACAAATTTCTTTTTCATATCCGTATGCGTGAATATTAAATATTGTTGGTTAATAATTGAACCGGTTCGCTGATCTGAAACTTCCCGTTCCTGATCCATTGCGCCAGTTCAGATGCAATCTCAGAGGCCTTTTTCAGGCTTGACAGCGGGGCGGTTTTCACCCTTTTCCCTTTAATATCTATCCAGCCTTCCATCAGGTGTTTATATGATACCAGGCCATAACTTTCCCTTCCCGGTGATGCATAATCAACGATGGTGGTCTGTATCTGTTCATTTCTGATGGAAACCCTTGCGGCGATGTCTTCATCAAGAACAGGTATCGGGATGCCGATTCCCACAAACAGGCTCACGCCATAATTCTCAAAATATGCAGCCTTGATGAATGTGGGCGACATGTTTTTCAGGTTCCCCGTAACGGCAAGGGTGGCGACATTTTTCACCGGGATATCAAAGGCATTCTTTTCCACATCTGTTCTGAACTGTGTCCCTCTCCATGAAACGAAACCCTGGTCGCCGCCAAGGAAAATGCGTGTACCGATACCGATGGTTCTCAGGTCAGGATCGTTGAGCAGGGGGCTCAGTTCCCCTGAAGTGGAGTAGGTGGCATTACCGAACCGGGGAAGCAGTACTCCCATATAGGTAAATATTGTTTTTGCCGACCCGTTCACCGCCACACAGTAATTCTGGTAAGCGTTCCTGGGATTGAACATGATGGCATCCTTCACCGAATGGATATCGATATAGCCCTGGTATTCCTTCCGGGGATAGCAGTCGGTGCCTTTGCCACGGGCTTTTATTTCTATTCTCTGCCCTGCAAGCAAGGCTTCAATGACATGGGCACCACCGTATTGTTTGTTGTTCTCCGACTCCGAGGTGGCACCGAGGTAGGCATCCACAGCCGCAACACCGCCATATGCCGGCACATCGTTCAGGAGGATTTTCTCCATACGCATGGGAGGATCGGTATGCCCGAAATTGATGAACACGCCGGAGGAACACATGGGCCCGAAGGTGGCGGTGGTCACCACATCAACCTTCCTGGCTATATCCGACGGACTGGCCGTTTTTGCCATCTCTGCCACCTCAGCGGCAGTAAGAACCACAACATCGCCACTGGCGATTTTTTTATTGATCTCTTCGTACGATTTTTTTATACTCATGGTAACTCAGTTGTTTAAATGGTTGTTTTAAAGAAAGAATAATTCCATACCCTGAACGATCCGTTCCGGGTTGACCTTTTCCTTTGCGAGGGGAGGGGTCAGCACATGCACATAGGCATGGGCCGCATGTTAACAATGACTGAACAGGAGTGATTAACAGGAAGGCACCTGCCCTGAAGCAGGATACATTTCAACATCGAAAACTTTTTCCGTATCATGGAACCAGCGTTTAACTTTATTATCTCCCGCCCGTGGCGGAATTAGGTTTTAGCACCTTTTCCAACCCTGTTGGAGAGGTTGCTAGAGGTTCACAGAGCCTAATCTCTCCCCTCTTCTTAATAAATCAAACGCCCTGTTGAAGAGACATTTGATATTATGAACCGCAAACATAAGCGGTTTTTTTAATTTCTCCAAAAAAATTTTACCGGTCATGTATACTGAACTTCACACCGAAGCATTCTATTTTCCTTTCAGGAAGGAAAGGATTTATTACTAATTTTATTGTTTGATCATGTAATAACAACCGGTGCATGGAGAATACGCTTTATTTGTACAATACCCTGAGGAGGGAGAAGGAACTGTTTATACCGCAGAATCCGCCGAATGTAGGGTTGTATGTCTGTGGTCCAACCGTTTATGGTTATGCCCATCTGGGTCATTCCCGTCCTGCCGTCACCTTTGACCTGCTGTTCCGTTACCTCAAACACCTGGGGTATACGGTACGTTACGTGAGAAATATCACCGATGTGGGTCACCTGGAGCAGGATGCCGATGAAGGGGA
The DNA here is from genome assembly GCA_034678415.1 of Bacteroidales bacterium. GTDB lineage: Bacteria > Bacteroidota > Bacteroidia > Bacteroidales > VadinHA17 > JAXDBV01. The sequence goes on along the minus strand of JAXDBV010000141.1, from coordinate 5,670 downwards.
AGACAAGGTGGTGAAGCAGGCTCGTCTGGAGAAGCTGGAGCCGATGGAAGTGGTGCAGCATTATATCAACAGCTACCATGACAACATGCGGCTGTTGAATGTGCTTCCTCCCTCGATTGAGCCATTGGCATCAGGACATATCATTGAACAGCAGCAGCTGGTGGAAAAGATCATGGATGAAGGTTATGCATATGAGGTGAATGGTTCCGTGTATTTTGACCTGAAAAAATTCGCCGGTAAATACAACTACGGCAAGCTGTCGGGGCGTGTCCTGGATGATCTTCTCACCTATACCCGTGAACTGGAGGGACAGGCGGAAAAACGATCACCGTACGATTTTGCCCTGTGGAAAAAAGCCGGTGCAGGACATATCATGAAATGGCCGTCACGGTGGAGCATAGGCTATCCGGGATGGCACCTTGAATGCTCGGTGATGAGCACGCGTTACCTCGGCGAAGTGTTTGACATACATGGCGGAGGAATGGATCTAATGTTCCCCCACCACGAGTGCGAGATAGCCCAGTCGACGGCAGCCTATGGTAAAGACTCCGTGCGGTACTGGATGCATAACAACGTGATCACCGTGAACGGACAGAAAATGGGCAAATCATTGGGAAATGCTATACCGCTTGACCAGTTCTTTACAGGAAATCATCCCTTGCTGGAGAAGGCCTACAGCCCGATGACCATCCGGTTCTTCCTCCTGCAGGCTCATTACCGTAGCCCTCTCGACTTCTCCAACGAATCGATGAAAGCGGCCGAAAAAGCCCTCGAACGGCTGTTCAACGGCATCAAAACAATGGATAAAATCCATCCTTCCAAAAAATCCACCATCGATGTTGACAGGCTCAGGAAAATGTGTTATGATGCAATGAATGACGACCTGCAGACACCCTTGCTTATATCCCATCTTTTTGACGGGCTGAAGGATATCCACAATGTGTACGCCGGAGATGAAAAAATCTCCTCTGACGACCTGGAGAAACTTCGCAAGCTGTACCACATCTTTATAAATGATGTGCTTGGTCTTAAGCAGGAAGCCATAGCAGGCGCCGGAGATGAGCTTGCCGCGAAGCTGATTGACCTGCTGATACAGCTGAGGCAGGAAGCCAGGGAGAAGAAGGATTTTCAGACCTCTGACAGGATCCGCAGGCGCCTTGCCGGGATGGGTATCGAGGTGAAAGACCTGAAGGACAGGGTGGAGTGGGAGATGAAAGGCCAATGAATCCCCCGACAGGGACGTAGTTACCCTTCATTGAGTGAATTACAAATGGTTCAGCAGTGCTGTTCAACCAGGCCCCGTAGGCTGGAAGGAATAGAATAATGAGAATAACCTGATCAAATCCCATACAATCATTTCATTCATGAACCGGAATATTCTCAGGACCACGTCCCTGAAACCCTTTTCTCATGATCCAAGGGATTCAGTCCTACGGCCGTGTAACTGACCAATAATTTCAGTCACCGGCCTTCCCCGTTGACGGTATAAATCAACAACGGTCGTTTATATCAGGTTGTCGGATTCCCTCCTTAACTGGCGTATTGGTCATTGTTTTTTCCGGTACGGGCATTTTATTAAATAATCCTGTCGCATGCATGAAATAACTGTTCTCAACGCAACAATCCGGAGTAGCTGTTCATTGTTGTATTACTGAATGTGTCGGTTGTTATCAGCCGGAGGTGACTGATTCATCATCGACTATGAGCTGTATGTTCTTCGTATTCCTGCCGCAGAGACAGGGGCAGGTACCCGTAATGAATTCGGGAGGTCTTAATACCACACCGTTTCCCCCTTCTCATTCACAATGAAAATCCTCTCCGGCCGATCTTTCTCCTGTTTCGTTGATACCAGCCAGTACAGTGCTCCTGCCGGAACATTTTTAAACACCAGCGGACCGCCTGTGGCAACCTGTTTCCCGAGTGATATCCAGCCGGCATCCCAGTAAAAGAGTTCATATTCTCCTCCCCTGTTGAGAAATACCTTTTCTATATTGTCGGTTGTATTGAGGGTGATCCTTTTCGTGGTGGAAGAAAGCCGCAGGGTAATAGTTTTTGATGGATCTGCCTTGATCAGCTGTATCCTGCCTTCCCGGTCGGGAATGAGAGGCAAGGTGGCAGGCACCACCTTTCCTTCGATGTAGTATGCCGGAAGGTACGCGATATCCCTGCCCATACGGGTAAAGGTTACCATACCTCTATTGATCAGGGCCCAGTGGATGGGACACCAGTCGCCGGTGTTGAACACGCATAGATAGGCAAACCTCTGCCCCAGGGATTCCGGTTCATCCAACAACACCTGTATGTCGGAAACGGGAATATATTCCTCTGTCACATCAATAGTATTACTCCTGTCAAGGTATTTCGGAGCTGCTTCTCCTTCCTTTATCAGGCATGCCAGGCTGCCTTTCTGAACGGCAAATGTCTTACGGTACACCTTGGCCTTATCCTGGTCCAGCCGGTACTCACCCGGGTTCAATTCTCCTCCCATGAAAATTATCACCTTACTTTCTTTGTCAAGGATAGCATTCCATGCATGGTTATTTCCCGTTTTTGCCCAGTAGGGAGTGAAATCACTCATCACGGGAACACCCATGGCGCGCATGGAATAAATAGCAAGGTTGGTCATGTCTTCACACCTGCCCATCTTCACACCGGTCATTTCGCTGTATCCCTGGTCGGTGGCATGTTCATAAAAACGCGGGTCAAACCGGAACCAGGAACGGATATCGTTGTTGATCAATACACATGCCTCTAATGGATCTTCCTTGTCCTTCACCGAATCGAGCACCCAGGCATATTTGTCCATGAGCGGCTTGCGCCAGCTCTCCAGGGGTTCATTGGTGCTCCTGTATGGAAGGATATATTCACAGAACTGGTGAAAAGTGAGCCGCCGCGCCCAGGGATAATTCCATGCCTCGAACGCCAGATCAATATTGCTTATCAGGTATTCAGCGGTAATGATTTCATAATCGGGTGTTGTACCGGTACGTTTCTGAACGAGAGGGCCTCGCACAAGGATGATGGAATCCCAGGCCCTGGAAAGCGCGTCATAATCACGATAATCGAGTACATTAAACCCGATCTCATTACCGGCGGTATCGGCCACGGCAAAGGTCACATACGCCTGATCGGACATGTTGCCGACAAGAAAGTACGCGGCTTTTAACTTTAATGAATCGTCAGCCTTGTGATAATGCCTGAAAACCTTCTGAAGTTCCGCACGGTTATTCCCCGCCTTTTCAAGCACCGACAATACATTTTCCGGGACGGGGAGGGTATAACGCTGGCAACCGGCTAACAACAACAGGATGCCGGCAGACAGGATACATGGGAGGTGTCTGTTCATAGTACCTGATTTACGATGTTACTCCAAACATTTATATTTGTAAAAGCTTGTGACAATTTATTCCAAATCGATGGAAAATCAAAACGGATTCTGGACGAGGGTTGTGAGGGCCGGAGGGTGGAAGACCATCGAGGTGGATATCGGAGGCATACCCCTGGGGGGCGGTCATCCCATCCGTCTCCAGTCGATGACCAATACCAACACGCTGGATACTGTGGCTTCGGGAGAACAGGTAATCCGCATCGTCAGGGCTGGCGCTGATTATGTCAGGCTGACTGCCAGGAATATACCCGAGGCGGAAAATCTTGAAAACATAAAACAATATGTCCGTAAACGAGGATACGACACACCTCTCATCGCGGATGTTCATTTTAATCCCCGTATAGCCCTCATTGCAGCACAGATTGTTGAAAAGGTAAGGATCAACCCGGGAAATTTCATCCCTTCACGTGCAACCTCCGGATCCCGTATTGAACTGATCCGCGACACATTGATCCCCCTGCTTGATATCTGCAGGAAACACGGCACGGCTGTGAGGATAGGGGTGAACCATGGTTCGCTTTCACCCGAGATCATGGAACGGTACGGTGACACACCCGAAGGGATGGTTGAATCGGCGATGGAATATCTCCGTATATGCCGGCAGGAGAATTTCCACAGGTTGGTGGTATCGATAAAATCGTCCAGCACACGGGCGCTGGTGCATGCCAACCGGCTACTGGTCTGGAAGATGCTTGCCGAGGACATGCATTATCCCCTTCATCTGGGTCTTACGGAGGCCGGAGAGGGCGAGGATGGCCGTATGAAGTCGGCTGCTTCCATTGCAGGCCTGCTGGCCGACGGTATCGGCGATACAATACGTGTATCGCTTACCGAAGACCCGGAAGAGGAAATCCCTGTGGCAAGAAAGATCATTGAATGCACGGGGACTAAAAAAAGAGAGCTCAGCAGGGCTGAAGAACATGATGATAGTGTATTCCCGCTACCGTTCAGTTATACCAGGAGAAAGAATCGTACACAACGGGATATCGGCAGTGATCGCCAGCCGGCGGTGATCCTGTCCCTGCCAGCGAAACGTGCAGCGTTTGAAGAACTCCTGTCCCTGAAAGACACCGTACCTGATTATATATTTGTTAAGGACTATGTGCCAGATTATTCCCTGCCACAGATCATCCCTCTGGATCAATGGCTAAAAGGGAATTATGAAAGATTACCGGTATTTCCCCTTCTGCGAACCGACGAGCTTACACAACTCAAACATATAAAAGCCCGAATGTTCTTTATTGAGGCAAGCATGGATGATCGGGATATTGAAAACAGGTTGTCGTCCGTCACTGCTGCGCCGGCTGTCCTTATCATTGATACCGGCATGGATCAACTGGTTTCATCCGTCAGGCAATATATATGTCGACCCGGCATATCATGTTCACCGTTTCCGGTTATTTTAAAAGCGGTTTATCATGAACCCGATCCGATAGCTTACTCCCTGAAGGCATCCTGCAATATCGGTCCCCTGCTTCTTGACGGCCTGGCTGATGGCATCTGGATTGAGAACACCGCGATCGGCGGTGTGGTAATCAATTGTACTGTCGCGTTCAATCTTATGCAGGCCACCCGTATGCGTACCTACAAAACCGAATTCATCTCATGTCCCTCTTGTGGCCGGACTGTTTTTGACATCAAATCAACCGCTGCCAGGGTACGACAGAGAACCGGTCACCTGAAGGGTCTCAGGATAGCTGTCATGGGTTGCCTGGTAAACGGCCCCGGGGAGATGGCCGATGCCGATTACGGGTATGTGGGAGCAACCCCGGGGAAGGTAACCCTATACCGTAACAGGGAGGTGGTGAAGAAAAATATCCCGGAGGATCAGGCAGTTGATGAACTGGTTCAATTGATCAGGTCCGACGGAAAATGGATCGATGCCGGGGATGGCGCGAAATGAAATAAAGCCCTTGCCGTTAAAATATTAAACGAGTTGTCCCGTTATCGCTGCGAAGGATTTATTCATACAACATAAGTTCATATGAAAAATTATGTAATTAATTACGGAATTATCTCAATAATTTTTCTGTGTCTTGTTTCCTGCGAGAAGTTCAAGGATGATCTTGAGCCCAATGACTCACGATCGGAAGCCACGGAGATCATCCTGGGTGAGGAATATTCCGCCTCACTGGCAAAGGGAGATAAGGATTTTTTCCAGTTCACCACCTCCAACGAGGGGGTATGGGATATCGTTCACATTGAAATCGTCAATAAATCAGACATTGTCATAGGATTTAAGGTTTACGACGAGCAGGGGAACCTTGGCATTACCTTCACCG
>JAXDBV010000140.1:0-5285 GCA_034678415.1 Bacteroidales bacterium | reverse complement strand
AAACTCATTATAAGCTTGTTTGGCCCTGTCTTCCGGTACATTATTATCATAGACGAAGGCTCTCCACATCACCACCCCGCCGTGTGGTTTCAGCGCATCGGCCAGCATGTTGGCCCCGTCGGCATGGCTGCGGCCATAGTCCTGCGGTCCCGGTTGTCCTTCTGAGTTTGCCTTTACCAGGAACCCGCCAAAATCGGGGATATAGGTATATATCTCGTCTGCTTTGTTTTTCCACCAGCGGATCACATCGGGATCAAGCGGATCGGCCGTCTTCAACGATCCTGTTTCGACAGGTGCGTTAAACCTTGCTGTGAGAAAAACCCTGATGCCAAAAGGTCTGAACACATTGGCCAGGGCAGCCGCTTTTTGCAGGCATTCTTTCGTGAGCACCAGGGCGTTGGCATTGACATTGGTGAGAACGGTGCCATTGATGCCGATGGATGCATTGGCCCGGGCATAATCACGGTACCGTGGAGATATATAATCGGGCAGCAGGTGCCAGTCCCAAAGTGAGCAACCGGCGTAGCCACGTTCCACCGTCCTGTCCAGATTATCCCAGTGGTTGAGAAGCCTGAGCCTTATCCGCGGTGAACATTCCACTGACAGATCCGAAATATCCTGGTGTGACTGAAGAAGGCGTAAAAAATGAAAGACACCGTAGAGCACACCGATATCGGAGACAGAGGCAATCACAAGGATGTTTTTGCCGTTGATGGCTGAATGTGTGATAATATACCCTTCCTTCCCGAGCTTTTCCAGCCGGTCTGAGAGGTTGAGGGATGCGATAAGGGCTGATCCCGAAGGGGTTCCCGCAACGATGGTTCCGTTCTTTGTAACCGATTGCATCAATGGTACCGGTATTTGAAGGATTCCGTTCAGGCCCTGGAGCAACTCATCCCTTGCGGCCCGTAGGGTGGCGGTTTGATCGCTGATTATCAAACCTTTGATATGCTTTGTGTAGGATCTGAGGAGCGGTCGTTCAGTAACCGGATCGTACCTCAGCCATAACCGGTAACCATCCTCGGCTGAGAGGAGGTGAGTACATTGAAGAAGAACAGTAATTAATAAAATCCGGATATATCCATTCATAATGAACGATGAATGTGGTTAATTATCTGTCTCTCTTCTTTTCATTGTTGATTGTCGTATAATCAGTTCGTGTCCCAATACAATAGAGTTGATTTTAGCGGTTTGCCGGCCATTCAGCTGGTTGATGAGCGTTGAAGCGGCGATTTCGCCCATTTCCCTGCCCGGGTAATCGATGGTGGTGAGGTTAGGTACGACCACCCTGGATACTGGGTCATTATTGAAGCCCGCCACGGCAATATCTTCGGGTATTCTCACGCCGGCTTTCTTAAACTCACAGATCAGGGCAACGGCGGAGGTATCGTTGGCGGCAAACACGCCGTCAGGTTTTTGTTTGAGGCTTAAAATCTTACGGGTTATTTCTATGCCTGCATCATTCGTCAAATCGCTGATATACAATAATTTATTGTCATTCTCGATCCCGTTATCAGCCAGCGCCTGTTTGTATCCTTCATAACGGTCGGAATACACATTGCGGAACAGGCTGCCGGCAAGATGAGCTATTCGTTTGCATCCCTGGCTGATAAGATGGGAGGTTATCTCATAGCCTGCCTTATAATTGTCGATCACAATGCTCTTACAATCGGAATGCTCACATACACGGTCGAAGAAAACGATGGGAATGCTCTTTTCAAAAAGGACATTGATATGATCCATGTTCTTGGTGTCGTAAGAGAGGGAGATGAGAAGACCGTCCACACGGCTGTTGAACATGGTAAGGATATTGGAGGCTTCTTTCTTGACCGATTCCTGTGACTGGCTGATAATGAGGTTATAACCGGCAAGATTGGCCACCTTTTCCATACCGGACACCACGGTTGACATGAAATAGCTGTCGAGCCGCGGAAGGATAACCCCGATGGTATTGGTCCGTTTTTGCCTCAGGTTGCTGGCAAACTTGTTTTGCTGATAGCCCATCTCACGTGCCTTCAGCAGGATCTTCCTCTTTATTTCCTTACGTACATGAGGGTGATCTTTCAAGCCCCTGCTGACCGTGGAGGCCGAAATTTTCAGGGCATTGGCAATATCATAAATGGTGGCCTCTTTGTTGCTTTTCATGGTCGGTGATTCTGTCACAAAATAAACATAAAATGGCAAATAATTGAAATAATTTCACAGAAATATTGCAATCGGTTGCATAATTTAAAAAAAATCTCTATTTTACCTTCCGTCCTTTAGATATCAACCATCATTTTTCCATTGATATTGAGAACAATTGCCTCAGAATACAGGAGACCAGTAATGTGGCAATATCGGGTAACGGATACCAGTAATCCTTAATAATATTACTATGAACACAGGTACGCAAAGACTTTCGTTAGGGGAGAAGATTGGCTTCAGTCTGGGTGACGGTGCCGCCAATTTTATCTTCCAGACCATCATGCTTCTTCAGTTGAGTTTTTACACCGATACCTTTGGTCTTTCAGCCGTTGCGGCAGGTACGTTGTTCCTTGTTGGCCGGCTGTGGGGAGGAGTTATGGATCCCGTGATGGGGGCTATTGCCGACCGCACGGAATCCCGATGGGGGAAGTTCCGGCCATGGATATTTGCTACCGCCTTACCTTTCGGTATCATTGGCTTTCTGGCCTTTGTTACTCCCGATTTCAGCCTGACCGGTAAAATCATCTATGCCTATATAACCTATATACTCCTGATGACGGTATATTCCATGAACAATATACCGTACTCTGCGCTGGGCGGAGTGATTACCGGCAACATGAAGGAGCGTGCCAGTGTCTTCTCTATCCGTTTTGTGGTTGTGTGCCTCGCCACGGTAGCCATACAGGGATTTGCACTACCCATGGTGAACCACTTCGGTAAGGGTGACAGCGCCAAAGGATACGGCATCACCATGGGTATTTTTGCTTTCCTCGCCATGGTATTCTTCTTCATCACATTTTTCACCACCAGGGAAAGGATCAAACCCGATCCGAAACAGGAAATATCGCTGAAGGAGGATATTACAAACCTCTTTAAGAACGGGCCATGGGTCACCATGTTCATCCTTTTCATAATGATGTTTATCTTCCTGACGATCAGAAACGGGAACCTCCTGTTTTTCTTCAGGTATTACCTGGATGCTGAAAGCCTTAATGCTTTCCTTGCCGGCGCCGATAAAGCAGTGTTCGGCCTGCTCGGTGTTCTTGGCTTTATCGGGCAAAATGCCAGCGCTCCCGACAGTGTCTTCAGCATTACCAATATCCTCGGGCAGCTGGCGGCCATTCTCGGCATAGCGCTCTCCAGCTCACTGGCTGTAAGGTTTGGCAAGAAAGACACCCTCCTCGCCGGTTTCCTCCTCAGCGTGCTCTTCACCGCATTGTTTATCATCGTACCCCCGTACGGCATCATATCTGTGCTGATCCTGCAGATTCTTTTCAACTTCTCATGGGGTATCACCATGTCGCTGCCCTGGGCTATGATGGCCGATGTGGCAGACTATTCGGAATGGAAGCTCAACCGTCGAGCCACCGCCCTCGTATTTGCCGGCGTGGCGGTAGGACTGAAAATTGGACTGGCACTGGGTGGTTTTATCGGCGGCTTCATACTCTCCCTGTACGGCTACGACAAGGATGCCATTACCCCCCTGGCTGTTACAGGCATCCGCTGGCTGTCAAGCGTATACCCTGCAATAGCCCTTGGTATCGTCGTTATTACCCTTCTGTTCTATAAGATCACAGGCAAAATGGAACTGACGATGCAGAATGAGCTGGCGGAAAGAAGAAAACAACATGCCTCATAGGTTCATATCATACCATTGATAAATGTGAAACTATCTAAAACAAGATGCCATGAAGAAATCAAACCTGCCGGTTATCATCCGACCGTTCCTGGCAATCTTTTCTGCCGGGTTGCTCCTTGTTACTTCCTGTACAAAGCCCGTTCCTGAACACGGATTGAAGGATGTGTTCCTGAGTAAATTCCTGATTGGTGTGGCGGCAGATACCCTGCAGATGCTACGGCCCGACAGCGTGGTACAGGGATTTATTATCAGGCATTTCAATTCGCTCACGGCCGAGAATGCCATGAAGTGGGAGAGGATACATCCCCTGCCCGGTCAATATGCCTTTACACTGGCCGATAGCGTGGTTAACTTTGGGGAAAGGCACGGTATGCCGGTGATCGGCCATACCTTGGTGTGGCATGCGCAAACCCCGGCCTGGGTATTTGAGGATCATACCGGCGCACCGTTAACACGCGACTCTCTCCTGGCCGTCATGAAGGATCATATTTTTACCGTTGTGGGCCGCTACAAAGGCCGTATAAAAGGATGGGACGTGGTTAATGAAGCCATTGATGAGGACGGCAGCATGCGAAAATCAAAATGGCTGGAAATCATCGGCGAAGATTATGTACAAAAGGCTTTTGAATATGCACGTGAAGCCGATCCGGAAGCGGAACTCTATTATAATGATTATAATATCGAATTGCCGGGAAAAAGGGAAGGTGCGATACGGCTTATTAATAACCTCCGGGCAAACAATATTACGGTCGACGGGATAGGGATTCAGGGGCACTGGCACCTGGATTTTCCGTCACTGCAGACCATTGACACAAGTATTGCCATGTTTGCTGAGCTCAACATCCCGGTCATGATCACTGAATTTGAAGTCAACGTGATCCCGGAACGGGAGTTATCCATCATCGGGGCGGAGATCAGCCAGGCTGCGGAATACAGGGCCGCAATCGATCCTTATCCCAGGAGCCTGCCCGATTCGGTGCAGCAAGCACTGGCTGACCGGTATGCTGACCTGTTCCGTATCTTCCTGAAATATGATGCCTGCCTTACCAGGGTGACCTTCTGGGGTGTGAACGATGGCGATTCATGGAAAAATGACTGGCCCGTCTATGGAAGAACGAACCATCCCCTTCTGTTCGACCGTAACTACCAGCCTAAACCGGCATACTATGCTGTCGTGAACACTGTGAAAGAATAACCGAAACAATGGAATAACAACTAAATAATATTTACTATGACAAATACATCCGACAAGACGATGAATGACGCGGCGTATAAAAACCCGGATATCCCGGTAAATGAAAGAGTTAAAGACCTGCTGCACCGGATGACCCTTGAGGAGAAGGTGGCCCAGTTGATGGGGCTCTGGAATGGGGGTGTGGAGGATTTCAAGGATGAGGTTTTTGATGATCCCGTCAGGATGAAGGAAATCTTTGGCAACGGTTGTAACTCCATCCATCCG
>JAXDBV010000139.1:0-4230 GCA_034678415.1 Bacteroidales bacterium | reverse complement strand
AAAGGATGATTTTAATGAGATACCCGCTGGAAAAACTATCACAGCATATGTGATCCGTACCGCAAAATCGGTTTTGCTGCGTGAAGCCGACATGGATGAACTGGAAAAACGGGGTGAGATCGACCTGGTTGGTTCGGGCAGCAAAATATGGCTTGGTGTTCCACTGCATGCCAGGAACGAGATCATCGGCGTGATCAGTGTTCAGAGTTACGACAGGGAAGATGCTTATACCCGTGATGATCTCGAGATCCTCGAGTTTGTCGCAAGCCAGGTGGGAATAACAATCCAATGGAAAAAAGCGGAAGACGCACTATACAACAGCCTTCAGCGGTACCGTGCCGTGGCGGAGACCACCGTTGCCGGAATTGCCATCGTCGATGCCGATTATAGGATCAGCTATGTAAATGCAGCCCTGGCCACCATGCTGGGATACGAACCCTCTGAAATAGCAGGAATCAACCTGTCTGCACTGACCGACAAAACATCGTTCCGGCAGATCAGGGAGAAAACAGGGATCCATACCCTTATAAGGCATCATCAGTTCGAGACATCCCTGAAGAAAAAGGACGGCTCAGCAGTGCAGGTCCTCGTCTCCGCTTCCCCTCAACTGGATGAAGAAAAAAAATACCCGTCCACCCTCTTTGTGATGATCGATATCTCACCCCTCAAAGAGGTACAGAGAGAACTGATAAAGGCGAAGGAGCAGGCAGAGGAAGCAGCTGAAGCCAAACAGCGCTTCCTGTCAACCATGAGCCATGAAATACGAACACCCCTCAATGCCATCATCGGCATGTCACATGTCATGCTCCAGGAAAACCCGCGTCCTGACCAGGTGGAAAACCTCAGGGCACTGAACTTCTCAGCTGATAATCTCCTGGTACTGATCAATGATATACTCGACGTCAGCAAGATCGAAGCCGGAAAGGTCTCCCTGGAAGCGGTCGATTTCAACTTCCGTGAACTCATTCACGGCATCCAGCAAACCTTCATTTTCAAAGCCCTTGAAAAAAATATCAGCTTTACTGTCCGGGATGATCCTTCCATACCCGACCTGCTGATCGGTGACCGGACAAGATTGAACCAGATTCTGACCAACCTGCTGGCTAACGCTATCAAGTTTACGGAGGAAGGATCGGTACAGCTAACCATCAAACACGCAGGAAACAGGGATGACAGTATCCTTGTCGACTTTTCCGTTGAAGATACAGGTATCGGCATCCCCGGGGATAAAATCAATGATATATTCAACAGCTTCACACAGGCATCTACCGACACGGCAAGGAAATACGGGGGCACGGGGTTGGGACTTACCATATCCAAACAACTCATTATCCTGCATAACAGTGAACTAAAGGTTGAGAGCACAGTTGGAAAGGGCTCAAAGTTCTACTTTACCCTCGCTTTCCCGATAAGCAAACTCACAGAGATACATACTGCGGATGAATTCTCCGTCGAGGGATATGACAAGCTCAGAGGAAGAAAGATCCTGCTCGTGGAAGACAACAAGATGAACCAGGTAGTGGCTTCAAGGTTCCTGACGAAATGGGGGGTGCTGGTTGACCTGGCTGAGAACGGCGAGGAAGCTTTACGGAAGTTCAGTGAAAACTGCTACGATATGGTGCTCATGGACCTGCAAATGCCTCTGATGAGCGGGTATGAGGCCAGCAGATTGATACGTGCCCGCCAGGATAAGCAGGGCAAGGTTCCCATCATCGCGGTGACGGCCGCAATGGCTGCCGAGATACAGGATAAGATCAGGGAAGTAAAAATGAACGACTATATTCTTAAACCATTCAACCCCAACGAGCTTTATAAAAAGATTATCAAAAACCTGAAAAACTGAGATGGCTGCCTCACCGGTTTTATTTCTTATTCTCCTTTTCACCATAACAGGCAATGCATGGTCACAGGATAGCGTTCCGACCATGAACAGGAATATTATCGAATATGTGAACACAGTGATCGGCCAGAAGGTGGACAGGGGTGAATGCTGGGACCTTGCCAATCAGGCACTGAACAGGGTTAATGCCTCCTGGGATGGTCAATTCACCTTCGGTAAGCCAGTCGACCCGGCCAGGGACACCGTATATCAGGGTGATATCATACAATTTGAAGGGGTGGAAGTAAAATACAGCGAGGGAAATACTTTCTACCGGGAGTCCTATCCTCAGCATACTGCCATCATTTACACGAACAAGGGAAGGGGAGTTTACGACCTGGCCCATCAGAACACCGGTTTTTCAGGCAGAAAGGTGGGGATCAGCACCTTTGACATCCACACCGTCACCCGGGGCAAGGTATATATTTACAGACCGGTAAAGAACGATGCTCCATGATCCTTGAGACAATGAACAAATGGAACCTGAACGGAAAGAAAGCCCTGGTGACAGGAGCCAGCCGTGGCATCGGTAAAGCGGTGGCGGAAGAGCTGCTCTATCATGGCGCCAGCGTCCATGCCGTTGCAAGGAACAGGACTGACCTCGGGAAACTGGCCTCTGACTTTCAGTCAAAAGGACGACTCGTCATTTCTGCCTGCGACATCTCCCGCCAGGATGAGCTGGAAAACCTGGTACAACGGATAACCCGCGACTGGGGAAATCTTGATATCCTGGTCAATAATGTGGGTGTCAATGTCCGGAAAAAAACAACGGATTACACCGTCACGGATTATGACCTGCTGATGGACACAAACCTGAAAGCGGCATATGAACTGTGTCGTCTTTCGTATCCTCTACTGAAAAAAACAGGAACAGGATGTATTGTAAATATATCTTCCGTTGCCGGTCTTACCCATGTACGAACAGGGATCATTTACAGCATGACCAAGGCGGCCCTGGTGCAGATGACCCGTTACCTGGCCGCCGAGTGGGCTCCCGATCATATCCGGGTGAATGCCGTGGCACCGTGGTATATCGATACCCCTCTTGCTCAACAGGTATTGTCAAACAGGGATTATCTCCGGGAAGTGCTCTCACGAACACCCATGGGCAGGATCGGCACCCCAGGGGAAGTAGCCGGTGCCGTGGCCTTTCTCTGTATGCCGGCAGCAGGATATATCACAGGACAATGTATCGCTGTCGACGGGGGGTTCACCATCAACGGTTTTTAACCGCTCCTACCGCCGTTTCTCCGTCCCGCAGTTCTTTCCAATGTATTCAATGGCTTCGGGAGATCCCAGTCTGACAGCTTTGTTCCAGTCGTAGCATGCTCCTTCCCTGTCGCCCACAGCCAGCCTGGCACCGGCCCTCGACAGGTACACATCCTTCTGGTCAGGCAGCAGGTCCAGCGACATCGAATAATCATTTATCGCCGGCTGGTATAGCTTTGATGCAAGGTATACCTCTGCCCTGTTATTGAAAACAACGGCATTACCGGGATCGAGGTCAACCGCACGGTGACAGTAATCCAGCGCACGGATAAAATCCTTCTTCCGATAATAGATCCTCCCCGCGAGGCTGACGGCTTCCGGATTATCCCTGTCATACAACAGGTACTGCTCTATATCCCGTGCCGCCATATCCGGCATGTTCATATCACTATATGCTTCCGCCCTCATCTTCAACAACCCGATCTGTGACGGGTCCCTGGATAATGCAAAGGCCAGGTCGCTGACAGCGTTCCGCGGTTGATGCATCTGTCGGTAGAGGGCAGCCCTCTGCTTCAGCAGCTCAGTATTGGAAGGCTCCAGCGACAGGGCTTCCGACAGTACCGCTTCCGCCTGTTTTTCATTCGAATAGCTCAGATATATTTTTGCCTTGATGGCTAACAGAGCCGTACTTCGCAATCCCTGCGACAATGCATCATCAATAACGGTGAACGCCTCCTCCACCCTCCCAGCTGAAAACAGGTAACCGGCTTCCCTTGAAGCATTCTCTGCCGGGGTATAGAACTCATTCTTCCAGAGATGAATCCACAGCCTGCTGCGCTCCAGCAACCGGAAGGCAGGATCCATCCTGATCACCATCTCCGGCTGACGGTACTTCGACCTGAGATGCTTCTCAAGCAGCAGTACGGCCAGGCTGTCCTTCCCCATGAGAGCATAGTTCCTGGCGATATGCAGGTCGGCACAGCCCTCTTCCATCCGGTCAGCGATCATCAGATCATCCAGGGCTTTCTGGTACTGACCTGTCTTCGTATAACACTGCCCGCGGATGATATGAAAATCCCTGGTTCCCGAGAACCTCTCATCGGCCGCATTTAATGTGGTAACAGCATCCCCGTAACGCCCCT
>JAXDBV010000138.1:0-10960 GCA_034678415.1 Bacteroidales bacterium | reverse complement strand
CCGCGTACTGGTCAAGATCGGGCTCGCGCATCAACCCACCCATTTGGATCATCTCACTGACGATCATTCCTGCCACTGGCCCCCTGTAAAACCCGTCCCGTCCGTGATCCCTGATCCGTTCCAGTGTGCCGGCCAGCTCTGCCTGCCTCAGGGTATCGCCTTTTTGCCAATCCCCTTCCTTCACAAAAGCAACAGGCGATTTGTTCCGTTCGATGAACTCAGCTTTCATGGTATTGAGCGATACAGCCTGTTTCTCTGTAAGGGGGAATCCGGTTCTTGCAAGGTCAATGGCAGGTTGGATCACCCGGTGAAAAGGGAGGGATCCGAATCTTTTGTGAGCCGCAATGGTACCTGCAACCGTTCCGGGCACACCGCTGGCCAATACATGAGATGTACTGAGGTCAGGAATGACATTTCCTTCCCGGTCGAGGAACATATCCCTGGAAGCCCCGAGAGGCGCTTTTTCACGGTAGTCCAGGACGTAAAATTCACCGTTGGCCAACCGGAAGAGCATGAATCCCCCCCCTCCGATATTGCCGGCAGCAGGGTAGCATACCGCCAGGGCATACTCGACAGCCACAGCCGCATCAACGGCATTGCCTCCCGCCCTGATGATCTCAAGTCCTATCCTCGATGCTTCCGGATGTGCGGTAACAACCATGGCATCTGTGGCCAGTACACCCCGGTACCGGTCCCTTTCCATCCCTCCGCATCCGTGAAAGATAAGAACCAATGCGAGCAAGGACTGACAGATCCCTGATTTCCAAAGGCCCGGGAGAGAAGGATATACTTTTTTCATTTGGCTACGCATATACACGTGTGTTCCGTGTTGTCAGCACCATAATAAAGGTGGGATCAGTCCCGGGTGGATTATTTCCCTGCAAAATGCTTCATGAACTGTACCCGTTCATAAGCAGCCGGATCCGGGGCATTACGGCAGGACAGGATACCCCTGAACTCGTCGATGGTGGAGTAGTGTTTACGGCTCATCCATTCCGATAGTTCAGTCAGCATGGCGGTAACGACATTCACTCCATTCCTGTATAATGCGGATACAACCTGCACCGCATCGGCACCGGCCAGCAGTTGCTTGATCAGTGCCTTCCCGTCATGAACACCGGTGGAAGCTGCCAGGCTGCATCCTACCCGGCCGTGCATCATGGCTATCCACCGTAACGAAACAGGCAGATCGGTGGGCGAGCTGAACACGTGGGTGGCGGCCACTTCCATCTTTTCCAGGTCAATATCAGGGCTGTAGAAACGGTTGAACAGGACCAATCCGGCTATACCTGAATGCGAAAGATCGTGGATGAAAGCGGCCAGGCCGGCATTATAATAACTGATCTTCATGGCTACGGGAATCGTCACCTCCTTCTTCACCGCTGCCGCAATATCAAAATACAGCTTTTCATTTTCCGGCGATCGGGTATCAAAGCTGGACGGAAGGATAAATGCGTTCAGTTCCAGCGCATCGGCACCTGCATCCTGAAGCGTTGAAGCATAGTAGGGCCATTTATCCGCCGACACGCAATTGATACTGGCAAACACAGGGATATCCATCTTTTGTTTGCACTCCCGGATGAGCCGCAGGTAACCAGTAAGAGTGTCTTCCACATCATAGGTATCGTAAAAGTCAAGGGTTTCAGGATATAAAAAACCTTCCTGCCTCATCTTCTTTGATTCCTTTTCCAGCTCTATCCTGATTTCTTCCTCGAAGAGGGATTTCAGGATCACCGCAGCCGCACCGGCTTTGTATAGCTTAACAATATCGTCCAGATTACTGGTTAGTCCGCAACTGCCGGCAATGACAGGATTCTTAAGCCTGAATCCCATGTAGTTCGTGGTCAGGTCCGTCATGGTGTTTTACGTATTGGTTCAAGATGAGTCGGGCTATCTACCCAAGTTCATTGAGTATCTTCAGGATTTTCATACTGTTGATCCTCACCCTCTTCCCGTCAAGGTCAATGATCTTGTCATGCCGGAATTCGCTGAAGGTTCGGATAAAGCTTTCCTTTGTGGTACCGGCGAGTTGTGCCAGTTCTTCTCGTGTAAGAGGGAGATCGAACTCCTCGCTGTGGTACAGCTCTTCGGAAAAGAAAAGGATCACCTCTGCCACCTTCCCGGGGAGCTGTTTCTGTGACTGGCTCATCAGCTTATCAAAAATGGTGAGTCCGTCACGGCAGATATCATGAATAATCCTGCGTGCCAGTTTCCCGTTCTTTTCAATGGTTTGGACAAATGCAGACTGGTCAAAGAAGCGAACCTTGGCCGATCCCACGGCTGCGGCTGAGTATTGGTGTATATCGCTTCCGAAAACCGATAACAGCCCGATAAATGTTCCCGGTCCGGCAAGTTTCAGCGTGATCACCTTTTTTCCCTTGCCTGTCTTGTAAATCCTGACCAGCCCTTCTTCCAGGAGCATGATATGCGACGAACGGGTTTCCTGTTTGAAAATAACCTCACGGTTCTCGAAGCTAACCACGTTGCTCTCACCACTCAGATATTCCAGCTCAGATTCACTGAGCAGACGGAAAAACGGCTGTTTTTCCCATGCATCAAGACCCAGCATTTTTTACAGTAAAGATAACAAAAAATGATGCATATCATCGATTTTTTATAATAAATATCAACCTGTTTACCACGGAAAAGGAAAAAGAATGACACAGAGAGACTCAGAAAGTTTATTACTTTTGATACCATTAGTGATTGCCCCATGAGCACAAAACATAAAATCCTGGTCGTCGACGATTCCAACACAAATGTTGTACTGCTGGGTGCCGTCCTTGAAAAGGAGGGTTATGATGTTGAAACAGCCCTGAGTGCCAAAGAAGCATTCAAATGTATTGAAAAGAGCAGACCTGATCTGATACTGCTTGATATCCTGATGCCGCAGACGAACGGATTTGAGTTCCTGGAGTCCCTCAGGAAACATGCAAAATATTCGGGTATTCCTGTCATCATGGTTTCCGCTGTAGGAAATGATGAAAACAAGAAACTGGCAAAGAAACTCGGAGCGCAGGATTTTTTTGAAAAGCCCGTGGATATCTCCATGATCATAAAAAAGATCCGGATGTTTGTGAAGAAGTGAGGATGTTCTGTTTCACTGATCCCTTGTGATTATGATCATGGAAAATATTCTTCTCATTATCGGTTTTATTATCATCATTCTTCTGGTTGTGTTACTGTTCCGGTCAAAGGGAGTGACTGTCGCCATTCCTGAGGCCTGCAAACCTGCCGAGGAAATACCGGAAGAATCACCGGTTCAACACGATCCTGTTGAGCGCTGCAAGGATAATGTAAACTCAACCATTATATCCATTGCAAAGGAATATTACCTCGTGCTGGATGCCCTGCTGAAGGGTGATACCCGAAGGGTAGAACAGAGTATTTCTTCCATTGCCGAACTGAATCGCCGGACCAAAGGAATGAAGCGTGAGATACCCAATGTTATCAGGGCGCTGGAGGAAGACAAAATTGAAACGGGCCCCTACTATGTCCAGGTTCTTGATTACCTCAGGGAGTCGGTACACAACCTGAGCTATGTGGCCAGGCCCATTCATGAGTACCTGATCCCGGGAAACCATACATTACTGCCTGAGCAGAAGGAGGAACTCTCGGGGCTGAATGAAGATATTTCGGAGTTTTACAATTTTATCATCAACCTCCTGAAAGGAGGCAAATTCGACCAGCTGATCGAAATTATTGAAAAACAGCAGGTTATCCTTCTTCTCTTGTCACAGATTAACAAGAAACAGCTGAAACGGATGAAAAAAGGTGAATCGGGGACACGGATCAGCATGCTGTACATCGATGTTTTGTCAGAGACGAAGAACATGCTTCTGAATACCGTCAATATACTGAAGTCGCAGCGTGACTTTATCCTGAACCAGTAACGGAAGGAGAGGAAATACCGGGCAGGGATGTGTTCACTCGCGAAACTTATATCCCACCCCCTTAACCGTGGTGATAAACTTGTCGCCTATCTTTTCCCGGAGTTTTCTGATATGCACATCGATGGTTCGGTCGCCCACGATAATGTTGTCTCCCCATACCTTGTGAAAGATCTCTTCCCTTGTAAATACCTTGCCCGGCTTCTCCATAAGGAGGGTTAACAGCTCAAATTCTTTGCGGGGCACAGTAATCTCCTTTCCCTTGACGATGACCAGGTAACGTTCCCTGTCAATGGTTAATTCCTCCTTTTTCATTGTATCGGCACGGGAAGGTTTTCCTGCCCGCTTGAGCAGTGCCCAGATACGTGTAAGAAGCACCCTGGGCTTCACCGGTTTGGTGATATAGTCGTCTCCCCCGGCCTCAAAGCCTGCGATCTGGGAATAATCCTCCCCCCTTGCCGTAAGGAAAGCGATCACTGTCTCCCCGAGTTCAGGATGCGACCTCATTTCAATACACGTCTCAATACCGTCCATCTCGGGCATCATAATGTCAAGGAGGATCAGGTGTGGTTTATGCTGCAAGGCAGCGAGGATGGCTTCTCTCCCGTTGTTGGCCGTATATACCTCATATCCTTCCCTCTGCAGGTTATACCCCAGGAACTCAAGGATATCGTGTTCATCATCGACCAGCAGGATCCTGTAATCTCCGGTATTCAAATGTGTTCTCGGTGACGTTGGTTGTTCCTTTCAAAAATACACAGATTTATGCATTCTGAAGAAACATGAGTGTTAACAATATATGAAGAATTTATTAAGTAATGAGTAATCAATTGAATTACTGAATTATATGAGAGATAATTACGTAATTAATTGATGCGGCTTTTCCCTTTCGGCCTGTTGACGAGCATTCAACATAGAGCGGCAACAACGAAACCGGATCGAAATGCTCCCGGCTATCCGGCACGGTTAACCGAGGATGTGCATAACCAGGAACAAAGGATGAACAGGTAATCTTCATTGGTGTTCTTTCCTCAACAGATCGGTGATGGTTTTTACCGGGCTGAAGGTGGTGGGCGGCACCTCCACAAATACTGTGTTCCAGTGGGCCATCGCACCATTCCATAAACCGGGTAATTCGAGTGCCTTCACATCACGCCCGTCTTTCGACCGGGTTGATATGAATCCTGTTTCCGGATCACGGAACCGGTGCAGCCTGTACCTGTTGCCATGATGGTCGATGATCCTGCAAACCAGATCCACCGGATTGAAGTGGGTTGACGAGCGGAATACACGGGCATGGTGTGGATCGTTCATTTTGAACTGTGTGCTCTCAGCGATTTGCAGGCCCGTGCTTCCATCACTGTTAGCGACCCAGAAAGGTCCTCCTCCCGGTTCACCCTCATTCCTCACCATGCCGCAGACACGGAGAGGCCTGTCCATCCGGCTGAGCAGGTAATTCCTCTGATCCGTTGCCCTCATCTTCCTGAATGAAGCAGGCAGTATAAATGACAGATCATGTTCGATGAAATCGGCCATTTCTGATAAAAGTACCGATGAAGGATTGCTTTCCGTTTCAAGCAGTCCAAGGTAGATATTGATCCGGGACGAAAGGTCTGTGAGGAGGCCGGCAAGAGCTTTTTTATACAGCACTGTATCTTGTTTGAGCCTGTCGGGAGCCACGTTATCAATATTTTTGATAAAGATAATATCGGCTTCAATGTCATTCAGGTTTTCAAGGAGTGCCCCATGTCCGCCCGGTCGGAACAGGATTTCCCCATTTTCCAGCCTGAAGGGTTTATTATTAAGATCAACGGCGATAGTGTCGGTAGACAGTTTCTGCCGGGAAAAATGGACATGAAACCGGACGTCGAACAGGGATGCATACAACTCTTTCCTTGCGTCGAGCAAGTTTCTGAACCCGGATTCATGTTCAGGTGACACGGTGAAATGGATATTTACCCGGCTGTCGGTCTGGCGGCAGTATAGAGATCCTTCCACCAGGTGTTCCTCAAAGGCGGTTCGGCCTTTGCCGTTCACCTTATGAAAAGGGAGCAACCCTTTGGGCAGATTGCCGTAATTGAGTCCCTCGCTGATAAGCATCGCCTGTAATATCTCCCTTGTCCGGCCTTCACTGATCATCTTGTTCAGGCTGCTTCCTTTCTTTCTGAAAAGCATATCCAGGTCATCTCGGAAGGCAAATTCGGTGATGTGGTTGATAACGTTGAGAACGGAATGCAGATTCCTTTGCTCAAGGAACGCGGTAAAATCCTGTTCTTCCCCGGAGAAACTGTTCAATGCCTCATACAGGTCTTTAAACATACGCGTGGCCGCCCCTGATGCCGGCACAAACTTCAGCAGTTTCAATCCTTTTTTCTTTTCCTTATAGAGGGTAACATACCGCTGCACTTCCTGTTCACCGAGCTTAAGAATGCCGTCATTAATGGTGGCGGCTCGCACAACATTCAGAGAAGGAAATCCTTTCTCAAAGCGGGAGAGCTGATCCATCACCTGATCAATACTGACTCCTCTCTTCCTGAACTGCAGGATGTCCTTTTCCTGGAACATGGATGTATGCGGGTTGGTTAGTGAAGGATTATCTGATCTGCTCGAGGGTATATTTCTTCCCGGCATAGTATGCCCTGATATTTGCCTCAACCGTTTCCTTTCCTTTTTTCTCAAAGATCACACCGATACTTTCTTCAATAGCTTTGTCATTCAGGCAGTTAAGAAAAGGAGCGGCAGCGCCCAGCATGACAATGTTGGATGAACGGGGGGAGCTGGAGCTGGCAGCGATCATGTTGGCATCAAGGATAACATGGTTGGGTATGCTCCGGATATGGTTGTACACCTCTTCCGGGTCAGGATAATCCGTAATATTCACATAGGGTTCACTGTTAGTTATCAGCCATCCTTCTTCACATAGGTATGAGAGATATCGCAGGGATTCCATTGGTTCGACAGCGAGTATAATGTCGGCTGTTCCGGAAGGAATGAGGTCGGAGGCGACAGGATCCTCCGACATACGGAGGTGGGATTGTACGGCACCTCCCCTTTGGCTCATGCCATGCACCTCGGCCTGCTTGAGATAGAGGTTGAGCCGCATGGCCGCCATGCCCATGACACCTGCAATGGTCAGTATACCCTGTCCGCCGACACCGGCCAATATAATATCTGTTTTCATAATCTATTATGGTTGAGTCATTTATAACAGTAAACACACAAATAGAGATTCCGTTGTCATCGTTTACTGGCCTGTACCTTCTTCCTCTTGGCAGCCGTCTGAATACATTCCCGTTGTGATATGATGACAGATACATTTCTGTATTTCAGTTCCTCATTGATAATTCTTACATTTTCCGCGTGGTTTTTCTTCAGCGGGATGATGAGCCTCACATGTTCAGGTTCCACACCCAGTCCGATGCATATCTTTTGGAGGCGGTCTTTTCCGGGGTATTCTTGTCCGCCGGTCATGGCTGTTGTCATGTTATCCGAGATGATCACGGTAATGGGGCTCTTCTTATACACGGCATCCAGAAGGCCGGTCATCCCCGAGTGGATAAAGGTGGAATCGCCGATGACCACGCAGGAAGGGAACATACCTGCATCGGCAGCGCCGATGGCCATTGTGATGGATGCGCCCATATCTACGCATGAATATAT
This sequence comes from Bacteroidales bacterium, assembly GCA_034678415.1. Lineage (GTDB taxonomy): Bacteria > Bacteroidota > Bacteroidia > Bacteroidales > VadinHA17 > JAXDBV01. The sequence continues at coordinate 3,410 of JAXDBV010000138.1, read as the reverse complement.
GGAATTATAAGGAGGGTAGAAACCGAGGGTATAACAACCGATATCGGAAAACACCTTCCCTTTGCCGAACTCATCGATGGCTTCATTGAGTGCGAGGAACGTGTCGGCATGCCCGCAGCCATTGCACAGCATAGGATTGCGTCGCGATATCCAGGTTGGTGTGGTATAGACCTCCGGTTTTGCCTTCTGAAAAATCTCAGCCACCAGGTCAGGGTTCAGTTCACCGTCGCGGGGCAATGTACCGCTGAGCCGTCCCTTAACCTGGATCCCTTTGCCCAGCAATCCCCTGATCAGTTCCTCTACGAAAGGAAAACCTTCTTCAAGCACGAGCACCTCTTCACAATCGGCAGTAATCTTATCGAGTAGTTCGATCGGCATGGGGTACTGTGATATTTTCAGTACCGGGTGATCGAGGGTACTGCCCTTGAAGTATTCCATCAGGTAATTATACGCTATGCCACACGCAATGATACCCAGGCTCCGGTCGTTGCCATCGGTATAGGTGTTATACGGCGATTCAAGGGCTTCTTTTCTGAAGTTTGGCTGGTTGGCGAGCAGTATCCGGTATTTGACACGTGCCATAAAAGGCAGCAGGACGAACTGTTTCGGGTCCCTGGGAAAAGCGAACTCATTTTCAGGCCGTTCCTTTCTCCGGTTGATCACCGATCTGGAGTGTGCGAGACGGGTGGTGATGCGAAGGAGGACGGGCACCTTGTATTTCTCTGAAAAATCGAAACCATCGTATGCCATATCATAGGCTTCCTGCTGGTTGGAGGGTTCGAAGATAGGGATACTGGCAAATTTGCCGTAAACCCTGGAGTCCTGCTCATTCTGTGACGAATGCATGGAGGGATCATCGGCCGCCACGACAATCAGTCCGCCATTGACACCGGTAACGGCCGAGTTCATAAACGGATCGGCTGCCACGTTAAGACCAACATGTTTCATAGCAACCATGGCCCTTTTACCGGCATATGACATTCCCAGCGCCGTTTCATATGCTGTCTTCTCATTGGTCGACCATGTGCGGTGGATATTTCTCTCTGAGGCTTTGTCAGAACCCTGGATGTATTCCATGATCTCCGTGGAGGGAGTGCCGGGATAGGCAAACATACCCGACAGTCCAGCATCCATCGCACCCTGTGCAATGGCTTCATCCCCAAGCAATAATAGCTTCTCCATAGATTTTCTGTATTGGTGTTCAGAATCTGATTTTCAAATGTATTAATATTTCAGTACCCGACTCCCCGGGTTGAATATGTTATGGGAAAGGTTAAGGTAATTTAGCGTACCCATTCATTATTGTCCTTATTATCAGGAATCACCTGAAACATGTTCGGGGGAGACAACGTCACAAGCCTTTCCAGCCCGTTATTCATCCCTCACCGTGTCAGGGAACATAGCACAGGAGCCCTGCTATCTTACGGCATGTGACATCAATTATCAAGCTTTATATTACTGACTTACTAATCCTTCTCTTACACATGCATTCTTCGCTTTATGCAGCAATAATATCTGACCTGCGGAAGAAGCCTGATGGTGGCATCCGACACTATCCTGCATCAACCGATCACGGTAGCGATAATGGTTCTGCTTCCTGCAAAGCGCCTGAACTCACAGAGGTAGATGCCCTGCCAGGTTCCCAGGTTGAGCTTGCCGTTGGTGATAGGGATGGTTACCGAATGACCCATGATGCTCGATTTGATATGTGCAGGCAGATCGTCGGAACCCTCGAGGGTATGAGTGTAAAAGGACTGGTTCTCAGGGACAATCCTGTTCATAAATGATTCGAAATCATCTCTTACTGACGGATCGGCATTCTCATTGAGGGTTAGACCGGCAGAGGTATGCTGGATCAGGAGATGACACAGACCGCTCTCGGGCAGGGGACCCAGCTTCTCGATCACCGTATGGGTAATCAGGTGAAATCCCTTGCCGCGAGATGGAAGGTGTATGGTGATTTGACGAACCATGTCTGTACCAAAAATACACATTCTGACGGCATAAAAAAAGAGAATTGCCGTGGTGTGCGACTCTCTAAGTGTTCAAAAAAACGGCAATTTTCAATAATCCGTATTCTGCGGATCGAAGTTACACCAACCTGTCGTCCAGTCTGTTACACCAAAGGCACCGCGGTGAGCCACGGAGGTAAAGAATTCATCCTGAAGACGTAAATTGATGAATGAGGCACCGCTGAAGAGGACTGATCCGGCTGCGGGCAGAAAGTCAGGACGTGTAAGATTAAAGGGATCGGTAAGCAGAAGACCGGCATTAGCGGTAATGATCTCATTGCCCCGGGAGTTGTCCAGAAACCATGCCTCAGAATCGGTTAAATAGGTAGTAATAAATTGGTTACTGATACCAGCCATGACACATCTTTCTATTTGAAGAACATTGTTAAGTGCCTGTTCAGGAGAATTCCCGCTGGCCCCGTCGATATACATGCCATTTGGCCAGCCGGCAAAGACGGTATTATATATGGACAGGCGTGATCCGCGACGCAGATGGAATGCACTTCTATACAGCATATTGATGGTAGTGGCAGGTGTTATCAGGGGTCCAAGCACTGTGCCATTGACAAACAAGGGAGCAGTAACGGGCGTCAATGTTGAACCATCGGCATCGTTATCCGATTCAAAGCCGTTTGATTGTGACTGGTCGGCAATGGCTGGATCCCGAAGGCTGACAAAAAACTGCACCTTTCCCGTATAGCCGTTGTCGGTGTCCCAGTCGTCATCCCACCCCCTGAAGGCGACGAGGTATTTGCAGTTAACCGTTCCACCAAACCATTCGTAGGAATCATCACCGGAATAAGAAACCTGGATATGATCTATCGTTGTGCCGGAGCCAACAGAATAAAGCGTCAGTCCGTTGATTTCGCTGTTGGCAGTTGAGGTAAGCGGAATTCCGGGGAATTCAATACGGACATATTGAAGCACGCCGGAATTGTCGGTCGGGTTATTCCCGCCATATTCTGTTCCCAGTCCTCCTTCGGCAATACCGATCCCGGTGCCGTTGTCATGCTTATTGGTTGGGGCGTTTCCACATAGCACCAATCCGCCCCAGTCGCCATAATTGCGTTGCCCTTTGGGTTTATCGGAAGTAAACACAACAGGTTGATTGACCGTGCCTGCCGCTATAATCTTTGCCCCTTTTTCAATGATCAGTGTAGCTCTGGTCCCTGACACACCCATGATGACAGTGCCGGGCTCAATGGTAAGGACAGCCGGGTTCTTGACATAAACAAATCCGCTGAGCATATATCTCGCTTCGTTATACCATTTTTCATCGCGGGTGATATTGCCCGAAATATTGTAAACGGTTCCTGAAACCGGCACAACCGATACCCTGCAGGCACCTTTAACAAGAGTATCCGACAGAGATATTGCGGTGATACTTGCTTCGCCGAG
>JAXDBV010000137.1:0-3815 GCA_034678415.1 Bacteroidales bacterium | reverse complement strand
CCTTCCTGTCATACACGAAGAAGGATGATTCTCATCGCATTATAAAAAAACACAAACAGGTCCATTGACAGGCAGGTTCATGAAAAGATGCATCCCTGAGCTGTCACTTGAGCGGCAGGAGCAGATGATGCAGGTATCCCTTCCCTTGCCGCCGTTGCCTTACGGCTGTGGGTCACAGGTGCTAACAGCTGCCGGAATGTTTTTCCTGATAATTCTCCGGATGAGTTGCAGGGCAGCCATCTTACTCCTTTCCCCTGAAATGAAGCACACTCTGCCCGGTTCAAACCCAGGATTATCATGGATGTCATATTAAGCATTAACCAGGATATTCACTGATCCAGGAGGGATTCATTAAAAACTTCTTGGGAATACGGGAGGATGTACCAGAGGGGGGGTTGAATCCGAACACATGCCATAACAAACTCCATCTTATTGGTTGTCAATCAGTTCAATCCACAATGAACGTCCGGCCACTGTCCATTTTTTACAGAATGAAGGTCCATTGATCCTGAGTGATTCACCGGGAGAAAAATATTGCATCATCATAATGTTTTTTTAGTATATCTTTGCAGCTGTTTTTTCACAGGATGTGACAATCGTTGGTATCCCGGCGTTGTTAGCCGGACAGACTTCCCCGGTATATTCAGGCAGTTCTTCTCCCCATGCGCTGAAGGGGACGGTATTAACCGGGGCCATCAATCGCCATGGGTATCGTCAGGGAGATGAAAAGCCCGTATTTCTACCTTTGAATTGACGTTAAAGAATTATTATTTACAATGGTCAGATCATTAAAAGCCAGGATTCTTATCGGATTCCTTTTGCTGATAGCTATGCTTCTGGTTGCGGAGGCGATGACCGTATACAAATATGTTAATCTGAACATATCTGCACAGGATATGATCGGGAACAATTACAGGTCGATCGAAGCGTCACAACGGATGCTGGAGGTGGTGGATGAGGAGGAAACGGCTGTCCTGTCTTCCATAAACGGCAGTATTCATGAAAGTTACATGCAACTGAACAGGGCAGACAGTGCCTTTTACGGAGCGTTTACCATTGCCAGCAACAATATCACCGAGCCCGATGAAGACAGATACATACTTGCCATAAAAACCGCATATGCTGAATACAGGAATGAATGGCAGAAGTTATTCATGACAGGGTTCAGGAGACCGGATTTCGACTGGTCTTTCTACGAGAATATTCACAGGCAGTATCTGCTGGTGAAGGATGCGATTGAATCGCATATGAGGCTGAACCATAACGGCATGTACCGTAAAGCGGCCAAAATGCAGAACGATTCGCGCCAGGCGATCATGCCCGGTATTATTTCCAATGTTGCCGTGTTGATCATCGCTTTAGTTCTCTATTTTTTCATCTATATTTTTTTCATCAGGCCTGTCGACCAGTTGGCCGAAGCGGTAAAAAATTACAGTCCGAGGCAAGGCCGTCTGCAGTTCTCCCCCATTGCCGAAGATGAGATCAGGAAACTGGCCGGCCAGATACAGAACCTGATCGACAAACAAGTAATACACACACGGGCAGAAGAACAGGCTTCAAACGGAACAAAATGAGAAGGGAGATCGTCATCCGGTATATCGGCGATATTTTATTGTTCAATGCAGCCTTCCTTTTCATTGCATTCCTGATATCATTATTCCAAGGGGAAGATTCTGCATTCGCCCTGTTCTCCAGTGCCGTGGTTTGTTTCATTCTCGGCCTTCTTCCCCTTGTATTTGTGAAGAGGGCAGGAGATCTGTCTATTTATGAAAGTATAAGCATTGTTACGATAGGCTGGTTTATTACCTGCCTGTTCGGATCGCTGCCGTACATGCTCTGGGGAGGTGAGTTTTCCTTTGCCGACAGCCTGTTTGAAAGCATCTCAGGCTATACCACCACCGGGGCCAGCATACTCCAGGACGTGGAAGCGTTACCCAGGGGATTGCTTTTCTGGCGGGCATCCACCCACTTCATCGGCGGGATAGGAATTGTACTTTTTGTGTTATTCATACTGCCAAATACCATATCATCAAAAGTTTTATTGAATACTGAACTTTCAGAGCTGTCAAGGCAACATTTCAAGTCGCGCACGAAAAATACCTTAAAAATACTTGTCGGAGTATACATGGGACTGACAGTTACGTTAATTGGACTGCTCCTTCTGGGAGGTATGAACCTGTTCGATTCCGTCTGCCATTCATTCTCCACCATTGCCACCGGTGGATTTTCAACAAAAAACCTCAGCATCGCATATTACAGCAATGTTTATATTGAAGTGGTCATCATGATATTCATGCTGGTCTCCTCTATTCATTTTGGTTTACTATACGGCACTTTTACATTCAGAAAAGATAATATTTTCACTTCCCCGGTGGTCAGGTCATACATCATCATTATGCTGGGGGGCATTCTGTTGCTCACTCTTAAGCTTCATGAAAAAGGCATATATGGTAACTGGTGGGAAGTGCTGCGTTTTTCATCCTTCCAGGCCATCTCCATCGCTTCCAGCACCGGCTTCGCAAACACTGACAGCAGTTACTGGCCGGGATTTGCCAAACTGTTGATTATTTACCTTACCATCCAGGGCGGTATGGTGGGATCAACTACCGGCGGCGTGAAGTTCGACAGGGTATTCATCTTTTTCAAATCCATCGGGAAACAGGTAAAGCTGTTACGGCATCCCAGCGCTATCGCTTTACTGAGATCGCATAAAACAATTATTTCGGAACAACTGGAACTGAATACGATGGTCTTCATCGCGGTGTACCTGTTGATCATTCTGATCAATACTCTGTTGCTCTCTTTTATGGATGTGGATCTGATGACCTCATTTTCAGGAGTGGTAGCCACACTGAGCAACTGTGGACCCGGTTTTGGTGAGGTGTATTCAATGGGAAATTATAATAATATCCCTGAAGTGGGAAAATTCCTGTTATCGTTAAATATGCTGTTGGGAAGGCTAGAAATATTCAATATCATTTCCCTCTTTTTCATCAGGAAATGGAAATGATATGAACAAGTATCTACACGGCGCCGGTGATTAATCCCTCCTCCCATTTTTCCACCCCTGCAGGTTCTTTCCCATCGAGCAGGGCTACGAAAGACAGCAAGGTTTTCCTTGCATCGCCAACCGGATGGTAAAAAGCGTCCCAGTGCTCGCTGTCCTCACCATCATGGTTGGGTATGATATACCGGAAGTGGTGGGCTACCCTGAGCTCGCGCCAGGCACTCGCGGCTCTTTTCTCTATGTTCTCCAGGTCTCTCATTGACAGCTCCCCTTTCTGCTTCCTGGTGCGCCGCAGCAGTTTTCTCCGCATGATATCTGTCACCAGATCGGGCAGCGAGATGTGAAGATCAGGATTTTTAAAGTACATAATCTCTTCCCTACCAAGTGGTGACATAAATACGCTCAACTTTTTCACAGACGCGAGGGAAGGATGGGTGATCAGCATCTCCCCCACGAAGGGATTTCCTTCAAAGAACACATCGCCTTTTTGCAGAAGTGTTATCAGTTCATGCATATCCAGTGCCTGGAGGTCGCCGCGCACCTCCATGACCACATATCTTGAATATGTCTTCATCTGCATGATCTCCTCAGCTGATCGGAAGTAATAATCCACTCCATCGACCTCGCCGGGCCTGGGTACACGGCTATTATAGAGGACGAGGGGGATCAGCTTTTTGCGCAGGTCAGGATACAGGCGTTTCAAAGCCCTGTCAAGCGGGCTCTTGCCGACACATGAAGGACCGGAAAGGATTACCAGTCGATGCTTGCTCATTGGTATGAATCTCAGGTTATCAGATGGATGGTACGA
>JAXDBV010000136.1:0-2974 GCA_034678415.1 Bacteroidales bacterium | reverse complement strand
ATTTGAACCTTACATACATAACCTGCAAAAAATACGATCAAACGCAGGTTAAAAATAAGAAATCTTTTTTATTTCTGCAATCGATTGCAGAAATATTTTATTTCAACCTTCCTCAAAATATCATGTAAATATCAAAATAACAGCGTTATATGAATATTATCGACAGGGATAAAAAAAATAATACCGGTACCGCTCCCGCGTGCCGGGGTTTTCAGGCACCGCTGCTACACCGGGAATATGTTCTGTTATTCCCATATGGCAATGGAAACAGGAGTATCGATACCTTCCGGTATTGGTTTTTAATAGTCATTCAGGAAATGGGCTTATTCCGTTTCCAACCGATTGCTGAGAATGTTATCAGGTGTATTATTCACTATATGCCGTTCCTGGACGGTTGGAAATTCCGCCAACATGCTGCCAGCATTGGCGCGGTATCGCATATGGGTGTTCATCGCCCAGTGCGCATACAGGTATCATTTCCGGTGATCCGTGAAATGTTTTGCATGAATTTCCCTGTACACAAACAACTGTCCATTGGCTACTCCCTCCCGGCCAAACATGGCCCACAACGGCTCCCAGATGCAGGTACCATTGCCCAGATCATCGGGCAGGCTGAATATAATATCATGTACTTCCTTTTTATAATCTGAGTATTCAACCACGTTTAAAGGCTTATGATACCTTTCCGCAAGATCAAACAGGTTGTTTTGTAGGTCATCAAGGGTACCATGCCATCGCGGGTAATACGACAGTCCCAGGATATCAAAATTCACTCCCCTGGCCAGCATGTTATCAAGCCAGAAGACACACTCTTCGTTCTGTCCTCCCAGCGCGATATGCATCATAACAACAATATCCTGATCCACAGCCCTGATCCCTTCAACGCCTGCTTTCAGCAGTTCAGCCAGCCGGTCGGGATTCGATATGTGCCCATCGGGCCACAACATGCCATGGTTGATTTCATTTCCCACCTGTACCATCTCCGGTAAGGTGCCCTGTTGTTTCAACGCCATCAGGACCCTCCTGGTATATTCATGCACGCTGTCCTTCATCTGTTCAAAGTCCAGGGTGTTCCACGCAAGGGGTTTGTTCTGCTGCTGTGGATCAGCCCAGTAGTCACTGTAATGGAAATTCAGCAGGAGGTTCATCCCTGCCTCCTTCACCCGCCTGGCCATCAGTTTTGTATGTTCAAGTCCGCAAAACCCATGGCCGGGCGAATATCCTTTTTCGTTTTCAGGGTTCACGAAGATCCTCAGTCGTATAAAGTTGAATCCATGATCGGCGAGCGCTTTAATAACATCCGTTTCCTTCCCCTGAACGGTGAATTTTATTCCCCGGCTTTCCATCTGAGGAAGAAAGGAGATATCAGCGCCCAGCATCCTGTCACAATGCTTCCTGGCAGGTCGGATCTGTTGCCGGGAGGGTTTCATCTGTTTGAAATCCGGAGGAACGGTATGAATCTCGTGGGAGGAAGGCCACAGTTTGTCAGCCTTCACCTCAACTTTTATCCTGTCGGCCGTTGTACCTGCCCGAAGGTAAGCCATGAAGTGACCGCCGGTTAGCGTCCCTTCCCAGTACACGACACTGTCAGACCTGAGCACCGGGCCCGGTCCTTCCGATATGCCCGTGACAACCGCGTCACCGGAGACATATATGCTAAATGGAGTGTCGGCTGTGACAATCTCCTTACCCGTACTGTCAACAACCGCTATACGCATCAATGCCTTATCCCTGCCATCGGCCACCAGGGTCGTCTTATACGTGGTGAGAGACATGGCTGCCGGAGTGCCTGTTTCAACCCGGTAGGTCGACGACCAGTCTTTTTTGGAAAAAGATGTGTCTTGTTTCCTGCACTGAACAGCCAGAACAGCCAGCAGGATGAAGGGTAATAATTGTTTCATCATCGGGATATGTTGTTTTGTTGTTTTTAATGCTTCATACGGTTATTATCGTATCTCAGGGATGCTTTTCCCCGGCAATGTTGATATTTCTGTTCGGGCAGGGGCGAGGCCATCCGATGAGGTCTCTACTGTGATCTTTCCGGCTTTCCTGTCCGATTGTATTACAGCCAGGGCCAGACCGTTAAAGGCGTTTCGTGTGTGGCTCCGGAACGGATCATGATCAAAAGGATTCCCGTTATCGAAACCGATAAGCCTGCCTTCCCCCCGGACGGTCAGGGTTATCCGGTTCGCTGCATCGGGCACCAGGTACCCGTTTTCATCCAGTACTTCTATCCTGAGATGAGTCACATCCCTTCCATCGGCATAAATAGGATTACGATCGCAGGTTATTCTCATCGAAGATGGTTTTCCGGCAGTGTGTATCACCTCTGTTACCGCGATCTTCCCGTCCTTTTTTCCCACGGCCCTGATCGTGCCCGGTTCGTAGGGCACATCCCATGACAGGTGGAGATCGGCGGTGGTTGTCTGCCTGAAGGGACGGGCATACCTGTTCCACGACCCTTCATTTCCCTGTCTCGGGAACTCATAGGATTTGGCGCCATATGATTTCCCGTTCACACACAGTTCAACGCTGTCACAGTTGGTATATGCAATAACAGGGATAACCTGTCCTTCATGACCCGCCCAGTTCCAGTGGGGGAAGAGGTGCACCATCGGTGTATCCGTCCACTGGCTCTGATAAAAATAATACCCGTCCTTGGGGAAACCGCACATGTCGATCACTCCCGAAGAGGCATTCTTTGTCGGCCACCAGGCTTCCCCCAGGTAATCAATGCCGGTCCACATGAAATCGCCGATGACATAATTATGCAGGGCCACAAATTTCCATAGCTGTTCCGCGCGTATCATGGATGCGTTATATGCCGGCCTGAAAGGAGACCCTTCCTTTCCAGGGGAGTACTGTCCGCGTATTCCTCCGACGGAGACACTCTCGGTACCCACCATCTTACGGCCGGGATGTTCCAGGCGGTCGACACTGTAATACAGCTCCCTTCTTTCCCGCCAGCGGTCCA
>JAXDBV010000135.1:0-11627 GCA_034678415.1 Bacteroidales bacterium | reverse complement strand
ATTCCAAGGTGATAAAACATTTTCAGAAGGGCTTCATTCATCATGGGAGGTCCACAGAAATAGTATTCAATCTCATCCGGATCTTCAATCTTACTGAGGTATTCGTCATACAGTACCTGGTGAATGAATCCCCTGTATCCTGTCCAGTTATCTTCAGATTTGGGTTCTGAAAGCGCAATATGAAAGCGGAAATTCGGATGTTTTCTTTCCAGTTCCAGGAACTCCTCCACATAGAACAGTTCTCTTTTTGACCGGGCCCCGTACCAGTAGGATATTTTTCTTTCAGAATTCAGTGTCATCAGAAGGTGGAAGATATGTGAACGCAGAGGGGCCATACCGGCACCACCGCCGATATAGATCATTTCTCGGTCGGTATCCTTGATGAAAAATTCACCGTACGGACCGGAAATGAATACCTTGTCGCCGGGTTTGCGTGAAAAGATGAAGGAAGAGCAGATCCCCGGATTTACTTTCATGAATCGTCCCTTAGCCCTGTCCCATGGTGGAGTTGCAATTCGTATGTTCAGTTTGATGATGTTTCCCTCAGCGGGATGGTTGGCCATGGAATAAGCCCGGTAGGTTTCCTCTGTATTTTTCATCTTCAGTTCCCACATGTTGTACTTATCCCACTCGTCCCGGTATTGTTCTTCCACAACTATATCATGGCTGAAGTCCACTTCAATTTTCGGCACATCAATCTGGATATAACCTCCCGGTTTGAAATTCAGCATCTCCCCTTCCGGCAGTTTCACCACGAATTCCTTTATGAATGTTGCCACATTTCGGTTGGACACCACTTCGCATTCCCATTTTTTAATACCCATCACTTCCTCAGGTATTCTTATTACCATGTCGTTCTTCACTTTGACCTGGCATCCCAACCTCCAGTTCTGTTGTATTTCTTTCCTGGTAAAGAATCCGGTTTCGGTAGGCAGGATGGAGCCTCCTCCCTCGAGCACCTGGCAACGGCACAATCCGCACGTTCCGCCTCCGCCACAGGCCGACGGGAGGTAAAGCTTCTGATTCGACAGGGTGCTGAGGAGTGTTGCCCCGCCTGGGACGACCAGCTGCTTCTCGTCATTGATGGTAATGGTGAACGGCCCGGAAGCAGTTAGCCGCGATTTGGCATACAACAACATCAGTACCAGCAACAGGATGATGCCCAGGAAAACGATGATGCCAAGTATGATTAACTGGAAAAGTCCCATATTTCAGAACCGTTGTTTTTAGTTATAGTTTGATGCCCATAAATCCCATGAAAGCGATCGCCAGCAATCCAGTAAGGATGAATGCCATCCCGAGTCCTCTCAGGGGGGCGGGTATTTGCGAATATCTTATCTTTTCCCTGATTGCCGCGAGAACGATGATGGCTAGGGCCCATCCCACACCAGCACCCAGTGCATAAACCGTTGCCTCGGCAATCGTGCCGTATTCCCTTTCCTGCATGAAGAGGGCTGCACCGAGGACAGCACAGTTCACCGCGATGAGGGGAAGGAATATACCCAAGGCATTGTACAAAGCTGGCGCAAATTTCTCAATAAACATTTCTATCAGCTGGACAATTGCCGCAATGACAGCAATAAACAGGAGAAAGCTCAGGTAACTGAGGTCAGTACCGGCAAATGAGGGGCTTAGCCATACCAGTGCCCCCTTTTTAAGAAGGTAATTCTCCATGAGCCAGTTTACAGGTACCGTAACAAGGATAACAAAGATTACCGCCACCCCCAGACCAACCGATGTTTTAACAGTCTTTGAAACAGCCAGATAGGAACACATTCCCAGGAAAAAGGCGAAAATCATGTTTTCCAGGAAGACATTCCTTATAAAGAGATCAAACAGGTTTTCCATACTGTTATGAACTTTTTATCTTACAATATTATTTTTCAATCAGTTTCCGGTTAACCGACCGCTGTATCCAGATAATAACTCCCACCGTTATCAGGGCCATAGGGGGAAGTATCATCAGTCCGTTGTTCATGTATCCGGCTTTATAGAGCGCCTGTGGTATGATATGGATACCCAGGAGGGTGCCTGATCCCAGCAGTTCTCTGAACACACTCACGATAACAAGGATAAGACCGTATCCTAATCCATTCCCCACACCGTCGAGGAACGATGGCCAGGGCTTGTTTGCCATAGCGAAAGCCTCCAGGCGCCCCATGATTATACAGTTCGTGATAATAAGCCCTACAAACACCGACAGCTTTTTACTCACATCATAGGCAAAGGCCTTCAGAACCTGATCAACCAGTATTACCAGTGATGCAACAACCACCAATTGTACAATAATTCTTATCCTTGGCGGGATGGTATTTCTCAGCAGGGATATGATAAGGTTTGAGAAAGCTGTTACTATTGTCACCGATAATGCCATGACAAGGGCGGGTTTGACCTGTACGGTTACCGCCAGCGCCGAACAGATCCCCAGTACCTGCACGGTTATTGGATTCTCGTTATTCAGGGGATTAATAATTAACTTCAGATTCTTCGAAGCCATAGTATGTGTTTTACTGTTTAAAATATTCCATATAAACAACAAGGCAGGAATCCAGCATAGCTTCAAGGCCTTTACTTGTGATGGTCCCGCCCGATATTGCATCCACCCTGTGGGGATCGTCCTGTGTCCTTCCACCCTTCACCACCCTGATAGAAACAAATTGGCCATTGTCATCAAATATTCTCTTGCTTCGGAAAGGTGTCTGGAACCAACGGGTATTTATTTCGGCGCCGAGCCCCGGGGTTTCGCCCTTATGATCAAAAACGGCTCCATAAACCATATTATACCTGGGTCTCCCGTCAGATACACTGTCTTCACGGTACAGGGAGATATATCCCCAAATAGGGCCCCACAACCCCTTCCCATAGAGGGGAACCACAAGGAATGACGAATCGTTCTTTTCCACCCCGTAAACTGCCAGATGCCTCTCCCCAGCCGGTTTCTTGTTCTCCTCACGCATATTTATCGTGAAAGCGTCAACTCCCTCCACCTTTTCACCATGGCTGTTGATGGTGAATATATTCTTCACATACTGGTCATATTTTTCCGCGGCATCCTCCACGGTGGAATGAACCCTCACTGCGGCAAGGATGTTCTGTTTTTTTTCAACTTCCACATTCCTTGCCTGCTGTGGCTGGAGCGCAATAGCTGCCAGTGTTAGCAATGTAGCCACCACTACCACGATGACCGAGGAATAAATGATTGTGTAGGTATTACTCTGGGTATTCATACAACATCAGTTACCGGTTTGTGAATCGGCCATTCCCTGTTGAACTTTTTTATTCGCCCTCCTGAGCCGTCTTCGTATGTTGGCTTCAATGACATAATAATCGATGAGAGGAGCAAATACATTCATCAGCAGTATGGCCAGCATCACCCCTTCGGGGTATGCGGGATTCAGGACACGGATGATGATAGCCAGTACTCCGGCCAGGAAGCCGTATATCCATTTCCCTTTTTCAGTCTGGGCAGCGGTAACAGGATCCGTAACCATAAACACGGCACCGAACATGAAACCGCCCAGGAGCATATGGTGCCAGAAAGGCAGTGCCATGTATTCATTCACGGCAAAGAGGTTGAGCAGTCCCCCGGTAAAGAGCCCACCGGCGATCATTGACACCATTATTTTCCAGCTCCCCACACCGGTATAAATAAGGAACAATGCGCCGATCAGGATGGCCAGCTTGGAAGTCTCACCCACGGATCCGGGCATAAATCCCAGGAACATATCCATCACAGAGGGCATATGTCCGGAGGTGCCGGTAGCCAGATTGCCCAGGGGTGTGGCACCTGTGAAACCATCAATAATCCCTGTTCCATCCCTGAGCCCATACACCCAGACCTTATCACCTGTCATCTCAGACGGATAGGCAAAGAACAGGAAGGCTCTGGCGGTCAGGGCCGGGTTCAAAACGTTCATCCCCGTGCCCCCAAACACTTCCTTGCCGATAATGACCGCAAAAACAACAGCAAGGGCGAGCATCCATAACGGTGTGTCAACCGGTATAATCAGGGGTATCAGCATGCCCGTTACCAGGTATCCCTCGTTCACCTCATGTCCCCTGAACTGTGCAAAGGCAAATTCAATAGCCAGGCCCACACCGTAAGACACTATAAGAAGAGGCAACACTTTGATGAATCCGAACCCGAAGTTCTGCCAGAAACCGACATCCTGCCCGATGCTCATATAATATAAGTTCCCCATGTTCCACATCCCGAAGAGCAGAGACGGCAACAGGGCAATGATTACCACGGTCATGGTCCTTTTCATGTCCATGGCATCGCGTATGTGTGTTCCCGTGGAAGTAACCGTGTCAGGCACGAAGAGAAAGGTCTCAAAAGCATTAAAAGTGCTGTGAAAAATGGAGAAACGGCCACCTTTCTCAAAGTGCGGCTTTATCCTGTCGAGATATTTTCTCAGAAATCTCATTCCTTCAAACGTATTATAAACCAAGCTCTTTGATCATCAGTTCAATACCCCTGCGTACGATTGCCTGCACCTCGATTTTTGATGTACAGACGAATTCGCACAGGGCAAGATCTTCTTCAATCACCTCATATATTCCAAGCTGTTCCATCCTGTCCACATCATCATCAAGGATTGCCTTCAGCAGATGAACGGGATAGATATCCATCGGCAATACTCTCTCATACTGACCTGTAAGGACGAAGGCACGTTCACCACCCTGCAGGTTGGTATCCAGGCGATATGTTTGTGAGGGAAAGAGCCAGGAGAAGAAGCTCCGCGAATGGCTGAACTTTCCCAGGCCGGGCTTGGCCCACCCCAAGAATTCATGATGTTTTCCTTCTGGGATCACCGTAACCTGTGAATCATAATATCCGATGTACCCGATGCTGCTGATGGTGGTTCCGGTAAGCACATTACCACTGATATAGCGCAGTTGTCCAGGCATAACATTGTCTCTGACCATTTCATGGACAGATGCCCCCAGGCGGGTTTTATAATACCTCGGCATCTTTACCTCCGATCCTGTCAGCGCAACGATTCGTGAACAATCATACCGTCCCTCGTTAAACAACCTGCCGATGATCAGCACATCCTGCGCATTAATATACCATACTTTATCCCCCTTGTTAATCGGGTCGATATGGTGTATCTGAATCCCCACATTACCGGCCGGATGGGGCCCAGTAAACAGGTGTTTCTCAACGCCTGTTACCCGGTTAAACACCGGGTGTTGGGTTTTTGTTGCATGCAGGCTCAGATGCAGCTGACCGTCCGTAAGCATTTTAAGGGCATTCAACCCTGTCTGGAAATTGTGTTCCTCGCCATCCATGATGAAATCAAGGTCAGGCGCCAGAGGAGCGGTATCAAACGCCGATATGAATATCGCTTTCGGCCTCACGGTTGGTTGTGCTGTCAGCGCATAGGGTCTCTGCCTTATCAGGGGCCAGGTACCGCTCTTCAGCAGCCGGCCTATCACTTCGTCGCGGGATAATGATAACGGATCAGCCTTACCAAATGATTCATACTCCATAGCCGCATCGGGACTGACCGTAACCTCAAGGATCCTCCTCCTCTCACCCCTGTTGACACCAAGCACTGTGCCGCTTACCGGCGAGGTAAACACAATGTCGGGAAAGGTTTTGTCATAGAACAGGGGACTGCCCGCCTTTACTGTCTGCCCGGGTTTCACCACCAGTTTGGGAACAAGGCCTTTAATGTCAGGAGGTTTCAATGCATAGCTGCCCGATGGTTCCGCCTCAACCAACACTCTCGCGGCCATACCCTTCAGGGGAATATCCAGCCCGCGCTTTAATTTGATTATCTTTGACATGTTTTCATTCTGTCTGTTCCAGTGGGAAATTACTGATTTTATACCAATATCAAGCAATTCGACAACAAATATATATATATTTCAATACGTTTTCTCCGCCGAATTAAGAAGTTTAAAAGCATAAGAACAGACTTCCGAATTTCTTCAAATGGAATAAAGTTTGATATTCAATATAATTCAAAAAGATTTTCAACGTTCATTCATGGTGATAACAATGCAAAAAGCACTTCTCCCTGCATTCATTCTTACGCTGATCGTCCTGCCGTTCCACCCGGTCTGTGCAACGTCCGACAGTGACGGGGAGATGTACCATGATCATATCTTCATTGAAACAATCAAAACGGTGTTGTTTCATAAGAAAGGATGGGAATTGTCTTATCCCATTATTGAACTCAGAAGCAACGACAGGCTCGAACTGTCATTCGACGATCTTACGAACAACATAAGAACGATTTCTTATACCGTGATCCATTGCGATGCCGACTGGAAACCATCATCCATCGAACAGAATGAATATATTGAAGGATTTGTTGAATACACGTTAAACGAATATTACTATTCATTTAATACCACTGTACCTTACATCCATTACAGGCTTACCATTCCGAACGATGATATGCTCCTCAAATATTCAGGGAACTATATCCTCCTGTTGTTTGAGGATTTCGACAGGAATAAACCTTTATTAACCCGTCGTTTCTCCGTCTACCAACCACAGGTAAACATCCGTACGGATGTTCACAGGCCCACCCTTACCGGGTATCAGGAGACCGGCCAGGAGGTGGATGTAACGGTCGACCTCTCATCCCTAAAAACTGCCAATCCCATGCAGGAAATAAAGCTCGTCATCCGGCAGAACGGAAGGTGGGATAATGCCCTTACAGGGCTGAAGCCCCTTTTTTACAGGGATAACCGCCTGGTATATGATTATCAAATGGAAAATGTATTCCCTGGCGGAAACGAGTTCAGGTATTTTGACATTAAAAGCCTGCGGTTTCAATCAGAGTTCATACAAAAAATCGATCTCATTAAACCGTATTTCCATGTATTGCTATTTCCCTCAGAACCAAGACCTTATAAACCATATTTCTTCGAAAACGAGATCAACGGCAGGTATTACATTAAGGTACAGGAAGGGCAAAACAGCTATACCGATGCCGATTATGTATATGTATACTTTTCACTGAAGTATGATATTCCCTTTGCCCGGGGCAGGATTTATCTGCTGGGATCGCTCTCCGACTGGAACTTCTCCAGATCAAACGAAATGGTATACAACTTCGACACCAAATCCTATGAAACAACCTTGTTGCTGAAACAGGGATACTACAATTACTCCTTTGCATACCTGTCAGATGAATCCATGGTGGCAAATACTGAAATCATTGAGGGGAGCCATTACCAGACCGAAAATGACTATCTGGTATATATATATTTCCGCGGGCCTTCTTCACGATATGATCAGCTGGTGGGTGTGGATATCGTGAATACAGTCGCTTCCCGGTAATCATTTGACATTGTGTTTTTTTCCTCCAAGGGTTCAGTCAAACCTCTGCATCTTGATCCTTAATCCTGCACTGCCTCCAACGCCCTCATCGAGTGTCAGCACTTTTATCAGTCCGTATTCCCCCGATGCAAGGTGGAAAAAGAGCATCTTGTCGGGTTCGAGAAAGACCGACTGGCTGCTCCATACCGACAGATTCTTCGAGAAGGCTTCTTTAAGAAACCAGTCCGTTGAAAGGGTATCAAAGGAGCCGGGATCAAGCACGGTTACCGGGAGAAACAGGGTGGTGTTACGTACCTTCCACGATGATGGGCCCTTAATCCCCGTATAGATAGTATCGGCAATCCTGTTGGCAGGGGATAATAAAGTGGAGGTGGAATTGAAGCGATTGTAATAGTAGAGGATATCTACCGAATCCTGTTTCGCGAGAGCATCTGCCGGCATATAGGCTTTGTTATGTTCAACGGAATAAAATAACGGCAGAGACGACTGCTGTGCGCCTATATGAGGAGCAATGAAATCAGTGATACCCGCCTTCCTGTATAATATAAGGGATGCTGATATTTGTTCATCCCCTTCATCCATCACAACGAATTCCCAGTTCTCTTCAATCTCCGCTCCCTTGATGATTTCCATCGAAAAGTTAAGGTTGCTCCTTCCAATGGCTCTGTCAAGCACGGCAACTCCGTTCTTATTGATGATCAGCCGGCTGAGCAGGTCATCGCCGTCCCACACAGCATATACCCCCAGCATCGCCTTGTTCCCTTCCGCAATGATGACATTGGAATTAACATAATCCTCTCCCGCAGCGAACCTAATGGATGGTTTCAACGTGTTCATATCGTGCCCGCATGTTATAAGAAGCAGTACCGGTAGTATAGACAGGTATATTTTAATACGGGTTGACATGACTTTTTCTTTCGCATCAAAGGTAGTCTTTTCAGGTCAATTTCCGGAGAAGGATACAGAGGGATTTCTAAAACATATGCTGTAAAAATACCCGATCCGTGTATGTGGGATCAATAACATGAGAAAAGTCGTTTTTAAAGAAGAAAACAGGCCATACTTTTATTTTGCATTTTTATACATTATTGTATTTTTTGCTGAGAAAACAATAAAAAATACTGGTTATGATACAGGATTTATTACAGGTTCCGGCTGCCGTTAATGAGCCGGTCTTATCCTACAAGCCGGGTTCCCCGGAGTATGTTACCATAAAAAACACCCTGAATGATTTCCTGTCAAAGGAAATAGAAATACCCATGTTCATAGGGGGTAAAGAGGTTCGGACAGGGAACAGGATTCCCATCACCATGCCGCACAACCATAAGAAGCACCTGGGGTACTATTACCGGGGCGACAAGAGTCATGTGCAAATGGCCATTGATGAGGCATTAAAAGCCAGGAAGGAGTGGGCACGGATGGACTGGAGGCAGAGGGCATCGATATTGCTGAGAGCTGCCAGTTTGATTTCCGACCCATACCGTGCCAGGATCAATGCCGCCACCATGCTGGGCCAGTCAAAGAGCCTGTTCCAGTCTGAACTGGATGCGGCTTGTGAAATCGTCGATTTCTTCAGGTACAATGTGCAATTCATGGCTGAAATTTACAGCCAGCAGCCCCGGTCATCTCATCACACATGGAACAGGCTTGAACAGAGACCACTTGAAGGGTTTGTGTTTGCCCTGTCACCCTTCAACTTTACATCTATTGCAGCCAACCTGCCCACCGCTCCTGCCCTCATGGGCAACACCGTGGTGTGGAAACCCTCCAACACACAGATATATTCCGCCAACATTCTCATGGAAGTATACCGGGAAGCCGGATTCCCCGCCGGTGTGATCAACCTGGTATTTGTCCCCGGCCCCGTGGCCGGCGACGTAATATTCAAACACCCCGACTTTGCCGGTATCCACTATACCGGATCCACCGAGGTGTTCCAAAATATCTGGAAACAAATCGGGGAAAATATCGGAATATACAAGTCGTATCCCCGTATCGTGGGTGAGACCGGTGGCAAAGACTTTGTCATGGTCCATGAATCAGCCCATCCTCAACAGGTGGTTACTGCCCTTATCCTCGGAGCCTTTGACTACCAGGGACAGAAATGTTCGGCGGCATCAAGGGCTTATGTACCCGATACACTGTGGCCGGCAATAAGAAAAATGCTCGTCGAACAGGTAAAGACCATCAGGATGGGCGATCCTGTTGACTTTTCCAACTTCATGAATGCCGTGATCGACGAACCATCGTTCGACAAACTGGCGGGTGTCATTGAAAAAGCAAAGAAAGACGAGGGGGTGGAGATCATTACCGGCGGCGGTTACGATAAATCGGTGGGGTATTTCATTGAACCCACTATCCTTCTTGTGAAAGATCCCAATTACCCCACTATGCACGAGGAGCTGTTTGGCCCTATTCTCAGTGTATATGTCTACAATGCAAAGAAATACGCAGAGACACTTGATCTGGTGGACAATACGTCCATTTATGCCCTCACGGGATCCATCATGGCCCAGGACCGTACTGCCATTGATCTTGCCCTTGATCGGCTGGTCAACGCGGCAGGTAATTTCTATATCAATGACAAACCTACCGGGGCTATTGTGGGCATGCAACCCTTTGGCGGAGCCCGTAAATCAGGTACCAATGACAAGGCAGGATCACTGATCAACCTGCTGCGATGGGTGTCTCCAAGGGCCATCAAGGAAAACTACCTCCCGCCCGAAGATTACCGGCATTTCATTCCGGAAGAAGGATGAAAAAACCGCTGTTAATAATTCCAGGGGAAAGTTAACATGATCACTTTCCCCTTATTTTTTCTTCCCCTAAATTTGCTGCCATAAAAGACAGGTATGTATATCATCCGCTGGATTGTAAGAATGACTGTCAGGATTACTCGCAACAAGTATATCCTTACGCTGGTGCTGTTCTTTCTCTGGCTCCTGTTCTTCGATAATAATAACCTTATTGACAGGATCAAACAGTTAAAAGACCTGCGTCAGCTGGAACAGGACAGGGAATATTACCTGGAAAGAATTGAGAAGGATACCCGGCGGCTGAACGAGCTGAAGACCAACCGTGAAAACCTGGAAAAGTTTGCCCGCGAACAGTACCTTATGAAACGACCGAACGAGGATATCTTCATCATCACAGAGAACAAGTAGGTTTCATTCTGCCGTTTCAAATTCCACTGCACGATCCATATCCCTCAAGGTCAGCAGCAGATCCTTTTCGGAAACCGTTCCCCCGCATCTCATTCCAATATCTTGCATCAACACGAGTACAGCCTCCTTTACCGCTATTCTTTCGATGCCCAGGCTGTGAACATGATTGAGGTACTTGATAATTCTGAAAGCGTTGAACCATCCGAAAAAGCGTTTAACGAAACTACGTACGGATGCCACATTGCTGTTGATCTCGTCAATTGCTGATACGGCCTGATGATGCTCAAGAAAAAGCCGCAAAGGATGAGGCAGTGACCGGATAAGCATCTGCACCTCGTTCGTGCTGGCCCTGTAATATTCTTCTTTCATGGCAAAGAAACTGGCCAGCATTCGGTATGCATCATAATGATAGGTGAGTATAGGCTGAAAGGGATTTCTGAGCCATGCCGACATACGGGGGCCTGTGCCGAAGGGAACCCTCTCCGACGGCCGTGGGGACGGAATAATCCTCGTGGAGTTCAGTTCCCTGTAATACCCGTTGGGAATGATCTTATGAAGGAAATAAAAATCCTCACCCGCTTTTCGCTTGTTCATCCCTCCCTGGGAAACATAAACATTTGCCCTGACGGCAAAACATGAACCGATGGTATGAAACGCATAGGGAAAATTGGTTTGCCTGAGCGCCCGGATATGATAACGCATATGGAGCTCGTAGCGGATAATACCTTCGTAAAGTATGTCCGGAAATTCATCTCCTTCCAGCGGGTGTTCAAAATATACGGAACAACCGGTAAGGGAGGGATAGGTGGTAAAATGGGTTTCCAGCGCTGTGAAGTAATCGGGTTCACACCGGCTGTCGGCATCAAGCGAAACAATGATGCCCTCCGGTTTCTGTAACTGATGAAACCAGAATACCGCCAGGTCCATGCCGAGCTTCCTGGCAAAGCCCGGGCCGGCAAGGGAGGAAGGAACGGCTCCCGCATCGGCACAGGTTATGTTAAAACGCGGGGAGGAAAGATCCTTCTTCCACCTATCCGCCTGCTTTAACACCTGCCTGTGTTGGTTGAGCACCTCCGCAGGAGTATTCTCAGGGTGATTAAATACCACGATGACTTCCACGGCACACCGTTGTCCCCGGCAGGCCGCCAGCGACCGGAGAG
>JAXDBV010000134.1:0-5634 GCA_034678415.1 Bacteroidales bacterium | reverse complement strand
TCTCAAAATATGCAGGATCATTATACACCACTCCCAGCCTGGCAAACACAGGCATAGCCATCTGGAGGGCATCGATCCAGTTCCAGTCATCGATCTTATCGGTCCTCATCATGCTGTCGATGCATGCCTTAATCTTCGCGATACGTATCGGTTGAGGATCAATGAGGTACAGGTCAATATAGGTTTGTCCCGCGCACTGGTTATCCGCATTGCGGGTATAGGTGTTGCCGTCACGCAGGTCCCAGTTATGGAACTCAGCCCATCTCACTGCATAATCATAGTATTCCGGTTTGGGATTGATGCCGAACAGGGCCATCAGTCCTTCATAGTACACCCCTCTTGTCCAGATATTGCTTGCCCTTGACACCTCGTGAACGATCCTTTTACCGACATCCGGATAATTCTGCATGAAGTAGGCATTAGCCAGTTCCATCTTTTCCAGCACCTGTATACTGGTGGGTTGAACCTGTGAAAAGCCATCCCCCGCTGGCACGAACAAATAAGCTGACAGGAGCAAGGCACAGTTATACAATTGTTTTCTATTCATGACAATATTTTTAGATGAGTCATATCCACGATCCCGTGATTATCGGACACCTTTTTTATTATATCCGGGAAGAAGAAACAGTTCAGTGGGTTTATTCCTGTCGCATACAAGAACATTGTTGTGGATTTTCAGTTCTGATACATGGATCACTGTCCGTTTACCGTACTCCGGGTCTGTTTTTGCTGCGTCCTCACCCTGCTGATGTACAAAGTAGAACAGGAATGCCCTTTTACCGTTCACCACTACATCGGCGTGTTGACCTTTGGCTTTATCGGTGGGCAGTATGCCGGGCTGGTTCAGCAGTTTTTCCTCCTGGGCGGTCCAGTTGACAAGGTCGCGGGATGTATAAACGCGAAGGCCGTCCCACACATCACAAATCAGCCAGTATTTCTTTTTCCAGCGGAATACAACCGGTCCTTCGGAAGGATGTCCTCCGATGGCAACCCCACGGTCGGTCCATTGATACAGATCCCTGCTGTCGGCGTAGTATAACCGGCTCCTGTCACGTTCATTTTTATACCATAGTCTCCATGTCTTATCCGGCAAACGGATCACGCAGGCGTCGATAACCTTATCGGAAGCCAGCTGAAGCACGGATTCGCACTTCCAGTCGATCAGATTCGTACTGGTCAGATGCACGATGTGGCGCGGGGCGTTCCAGTCAGGGAAAATTCCAGGCACAATGGTAAGATACATATGGTAGGTACGACGGTGGAAGATCACTTCGGGAGCCCAGTGTGTGTATGTTGAATCCCCGTAAGCGATTCCGGCTGTTCCGAGGTACTTCCATGTCAGGCCATGATCATCCGAGCGGGCAATTCCAATCCTTGTCCCATGCACCCATTCCACTCCCCTGGTTCCGGCAGCAGTGGCACGTCGGTTGGTATACAGCATGAACCATTTTTTTTCAAGACCGTTCCATACAAGTACGGGATCGGCCGCCCCGTCGTATACCGGATCGCGGTAGAGCGGTCTGGGCGCTGTCCTCCCGCCGGCATTTATATCCTTTTGTTTCTGGGCAAATGCGGGAGACAGCAGTAATAAAAGAAATGAAAGGAAAAGAATATTCCTGTGATACATCCTTTCGGGGTAATATTTAATGATAATAATATCCGTACTACACTATATTTTATACTTCTTCCTGATATCCACGGCATAGATCTGGCTTGAACCCTCAAAATTTGCCCTGAAGATGATCCGGTTGCCATCAGGTGAGAAATGGACATTAGGTTCAAGGTTATAATCATGGTGTTTCATATTCACAATCCGTTCGGCTTTGAGGCTGTCGGTACCCGGGGTGAACAGGTAGATCCACATGCCGTTCTTTGCCCTGGCCACCTGTGATGAGTCGCCGCCATCACCGGCAAAAAGTTTCTGGTCGGGGGATATGTTGAAATGAATAGACCATTCATCCCTCTTCATGGCATAGTGTGTCTCGGTATTCGTTTCGATGGTCAGCCCGGCCAGGTAGAATGTTTCTCCTCGCGGTCTCTGCAGGTCGAACCAGATGGTTTTACCGTCCCTGCTGAAGAACTCGTGGCCGGCGATTTCCATGGGCATCGACCGTTTATGCATGAGCTGCACATGCCCGCTGGTAATGTTGATGGTCCATATCCTATCCAGCAGATGCCAGGGCCCTTCATGGCAGAACATCAGAAGTTCGGGGTCGGTTGGGGAAAACTGCACATGGTTCAGCCAGGCCGTATCGCTGTGAATGATCCGCATGTACCCTGTTTCAATCCCGAAGGTGAAGAGGGAATGTGGAAGTCTGGCCTCAAAGATACGGGTAAAATAGTCCCCTTTCCTGGGGAACTGCCGGAGCATCTCCATTTTCTCCCTGCTGCTGACCACACCCGAGAGGATGGTCTCATCGGCATTCAGGGTTGTTACACTGCCTCGCAGGCTGTCGGGGAAGACAAAGATCAGCGTTGGCTCAGGGGTATCAACATTGCAACGGAACACGCTGTCGCTGCTCTGGTAGAACACCTCTCTCCTTCTCTTCCCCACGATCTCACCCATGATAAACCCGGGGCGACGGGTTATCTGCTTAATCTCCCCCGTCTTCAGATTCAGGGTATATAGATGCCTTTGCATTCCCCGGGGTATCATCTTATCGTCCTTTCTGACCTTTCCAGTTCCGTAAAACACCATCAGGTCACCCTCATCGTTTACCGCCGGGATGAAGGGGTTATTATGAAAATAGAAGCTCTGGTTGTTCCCCTCCGGTGAGGTTAGGCGCATCAGCCTGTACCCCGTGGACTGGTCGATCCACTGGTCAGGCATCGGGTTTACACTCCCTGTTTCCAGCACGGCTGGTTTTTCCTGCACACATGATGGCAGTAACAAGGAAAAGATGGCAAAAAGAATAGTTATCCGATTCATGGTTTATCCTTTTGGTCAATAGCTGAAGATTCATTATGGCCGTGTATACTTAATAACCGTTCTGCAAATGGCACCACGTGCAGGCGTACTACCTGTCTTTTTTCTCCAGTTCCACTGTCTTATCGGGAGGCATGCCCAGACTTTTGTAAAGATTTAACCGGCCCTGTTTATCCTTCTCGAGTATTTCCCTGGCGTACTGTGCGACGGCTGCTGCCTGTTCGCGGGGCACGACGATCACGCCGTCGCCGTCAGCCACCACCACATCGCCCGGTCTGACGAGCACACCTCCCACGGTAACCGGCTTATTAAACGATTCGATCTCGTTCCTTCCTGGCCGTATTCCTCTTCCACGTTCCAAATGATCAGAGTATACGGGAATCTTCTCCTTGATGATCTCATCCGTATCGCGGATGCCGCCGTTCGATACCACTCCCCGGGTGCCCTTGCTTTTCCAGAACAGGGCGTTGAACGATCCCACTGATCCCACGTCACCGTCTCCCTGCACATCGAGAACAAGGACGGAACCATCCCTCAGTTGTTCCACAAAAGGTTCGGTGGTGATGGAATTATACCATTCGTTCTCCATCTTCGTGAATTCCTCCTTTGTCATCGGATTCTTCACAATCCTGTTGGTAGGGACATACCGGGCTGTGACTGCCACCCCGCAGATGATATGTGAGAAATCTTCAAGATCCCTCCACAATGCTTCGATTCTTTGATCCATCACACCCACATCTCTGAGGCCGACCATGTCCATCGCATCGCACACATCAGCCACCCGCAGCCCCTGGTACAGCTTCAGGATCTCCTCATCGCTTGTCAGCGTCTGGGCAAGCAAAAGAGGACAGACAGCCGATGAAAGAAATACCAGACAGAGCAATTTTGTTTTCATGTTGCATCAATGAATCCCATACACAATATTATATAAAATCAACCACACACTGAAGGCCTCTTCCTTCAGTTCTTTTTCCTGCTTCCCAGCAACGATTCCAGTTCCTCAAGAGATCGACCCCGTGTTTCGCGAAGGCAGAGGAGGATGAAGAAGAAACCCAGCACGCAAATCGCCGCATAACCATAGAAGGGGGCATACTCGCCGAGTTTCTCGGCCAGCACAGGAAAGGTATACACAAGAACGGCATATGCCGCCCACAGGGCAATGACAGCCACGGATGTTGCTCTCCCCCTGATCCTGTTGGGGAAGATCTCGGAGATGAGCACCCAGGTGACCGGTGCCAGCGACACGGCATAGGTGCCAATGGCGGCCAGTATAAAGGGAGAGAGGGCACCTCCCGAGGTGTAACGGAGGATATGGGCAATGACCAGGTACAGGATAGCCAGTCCGCCCGCACCGAAAAGCATCAGTGGTTTTCTGCCTGTCCTGTCGACCAGTGCCATCGCCACTAGGGTGAATACAAGGTTCACCAGCCCGATATAGACCGCCTGCATCAGCTGTCCTCCACGGTCTACACCGATGCTCTCAAACAGACGGGCAGTATAGTTGAATACAACGTTGATACCGCACCATTGCTGGAACACAGCCAGGACAATGCCGATGAGCACGACGGGCAGCATGCCTTTACCTAGGAGTTCCCCCAGCCTCGCCCTCTTCTCCACTGAAACCGACTCTTTGATATCGGACAGGGTAGATGTGGCAAAGGATTCACCACCGATCTTTGAGAGCACAGACCGGGCTTTGTCATAATTATTCCTGGCAGCCAGCCATCGCGGGCTTTCAGGGATGAAAAATACACCGGCGAGGAACAGCACAGCCGGAATAACACCCGATCCGAACATCCATCTCCAGGCTTCCGGACCTGTTTCCTTCAGCCCGTAGTTCACCAGATGGGTAATGACAATACCCAACACAATGGTCAGCTGGTTGAGTGAGACCATCCGTCCCCTGATCCTTGCAGGGGCCACTTCGGCAATATAGACAGGTGAAAGCATGGAAGCCATACCCACGCCCACCCCGGCAAAGAAACGGCCAAGGATGAATACCTGTAGCGTAGGTGCCACACCCATAAGGATGGAGGAGAGAGTAAAGATGGAAGCAGCGGTGAACAAGCCGGGTCTGCGGCCGTACCTGTCTGCCAATCCACCGGCCACCATACCTCCTGCAATACATCCCAGGGCTAGTGAAGCAGTTGTCGCCCCCTGGCCGGCCGCGTCCAGACCAAACTGGTCGGCAAGAAAAGGCAGTCCACCGGTGATCACTGCAAAATCAAACCCAAACAAGTATCCACCCAATGCCGCGATGAAGGATATTCTGAAAATGTAGCCAAGGCGGAATGAGCTCATAAAAAATGCATTGTGTCGTTTGTCAATCTATGACGGCCATATCACTTATTTCTTTTGCTGAACAGGTATCAGTTCCTGCGTGCTCGAACGGGTAAAAGGATTATATTTCTCACGGTCCTTCACCTCGAAGAGGTCACTTATCACGGCCTGGTCAACCGTATACTCGGGATCAAACTGTTGCGATGCCATGTACTTTTTTATACCGTACAATAGTTGTCGTGCCACCGGCCGGTCATCAGGATCGGATGTCAGGTCAAGGCTGCAGACGACCAGTTTTCCGTTGCCTACCTTCGCTTCAAACAGTGAGCCCAGCCTGCGGTTGAGGAACCAGGTATCGATGGGTTGTATGATGGGCCTGAACCCGGATGGAAAGTCGTCAAGGATCATCACCTGGCCCATTTGGAGCA
>JAXDBV010000133.1:0-4772 GCA_034678415.1 Bacteroidales bacterium | reverse complement strand
ATTCCACAATACCTTGTCAAACCCTTTCAGCCCGCCATGTAAGTGGTTCTCCTGGTTGTTTTTCGCCAACCGGTATGTTTTCCCTTCGAGTGTGAATGAAGCGCCGCCAATTCTGTTGGCCACCCTGCCGACAATACATCCGAAGTACGGATGATTGGTGAGATAACCATCAAGACGATCAAATCCGCATACGATATTATCCGTTTTCCCGTCCTTATCCGGAACAAGAAGCGATGTGATGACACCCCCGTAATTGGTGATCCTGACAGTAATACCGTTGTCGTTTGACAAGGTGAAAAGATGAACCGGTCTCCCGTCCGGTAATTTTCCAAAATTGTCCTTCCTTATATTCATTTGTATAATGGTTAACAGGTTTCAAATATTGCAAAGGATTTCTCCGCGGATAGCAGGAATGAAGCGCTATGGCCGTTACGAGATGATACACACGGGCCTGGTATCCGCTGGGAGAAGACTCCGGACAGATAGCCCGGGGCACTGATCATCACTGCGATCCATACCAGCCCTGGTGGTGCCGTGATGCGTGCGATCAAGCCATCCACCGCTGACAGCCCGGACATATCAGAAATCCCATCCACTTTTTCTTAAAAAAGCTGATTTAAAGATAAAAAACATTGTACTATAGCCAATGATTAATCCTCTTAAATCAGCAATAAAGACACCCGTAAAATTTACACAGCCTGTCCGTCATTAACGACCTGCTGATTGGATGAAACAGGCAGGGCAAACAGGTGAAACCGTTTGCACAGATATGTTCCGGCAAGGAAAGGGATGAAGGTGACAAGGACGTCACGAACCGTCATTTTCCATTCAACGGATGTGTCGAGACGAATCAGGGTTGACAGGTAATAGAAACCGGAGAACAGGATCATTATGACCACGACCCGTAGTATCCGTTTGGCCGGGCCGGTACAATTCATTGGATATCCACGGATGGTGACAAGTATAAAAACAAGGTTAATACCCAGCATATATGCAAATAACCCGGGATAAAGATCAGTAAAAATCAGCATCATAAGGGGAGTAATGATCAGGAACAGGAAACGGAAGGAAATAGTCAGCCGGGAAGCATCAATGAATGATTGCTGCCGAAGGAATTGTCTTTTTTCGTTCAGTGCGATGATCCAGGTAAGAAGAAGAATGCTCATGCCGAGAAGGAGACCGCCAAGAACATCGGCCAGGAAATGACGGGCGAGGTACATACGTGAGAAAGGCATGGACAGGATGATCAGAAGCGACAGGAACTGTATCCACCGTTTACGGAACAGGAAAACCATGGAGCCGAAAAGCGAGACCGCAATACTAACATGACCGGAAGGGAACCCGAAATCACTTAGGCCGGCTTCCCTCAGTATTTTCAGCACATCGGAAGGCAGAGGAGTTAAAAAACCTGTAGCTCCGCGGTTCATCAGACGGCCTGTTTCAAGAGTGTATGAAGCGCCAAACGGTTTCAGTGTGGCATCCACATCGTAAGGACGGGGAAGGGCAAAATAATCCTTGGAAAAACCAATGATAAAGCTGGACCAGGCAGCCACCTGCAGAAGGATGAATCCTTTCCTGAAATCAATGCCGTACATAATAATGATCAGCAGGAGAAGGACCATCCACTGGTACCCGAACAGCGAAATGAATTGCATGTACCACTCCACGATTGTTGAGTCAGCCGATTGAAGAAAATGATGGATCCCTACCTGGAACATGAACGGTTTACTTCGGGATGAAATTAACAAATTAGACCGAACATAGATGCCGGTGTTTCGTAAAACCTGATTCCTTGAATGAATGAAAGAAAGGAGAGAAAGTTTAGATTATGTATAGCATGAATATGAGGCTATTTATTTTTCTCAAGCCTGTATTCATATACCCGGTTGTTTCCTTCTACCCCGGTTATCAGCAGTTCACTGCCATCGGTAGTAAAATCATATTCGCCGTTAAGTATCCATTCCCTGCTAAAAACAGCATTCCGGGCCAGGGCATCATGAAAGAATATTTTTCCTTCCCGGATATCCCACTTTCCATATCCATAATACCGGGTATTACTTCCTGAAATAGTATACCCGGAGGGAAGAAACTCGATCCGTACAGGTACCGTTATCATCTTGTCATCTTCGTCCGATAAACAACTGAATTTGCCGGTATAAATCCCTGAAGGTACCTTGTCAGAATCCATGTTTCTCTCACATAACCATATTGTTACGGGTATTGCGATGATGACAAGACAGTATTTCAACGACGGGTTCAATGATAGTTGCTGTTTTTTGTATGACTAATGGAATCGGCAACAGGTTGCATAAGCGTTAAGGTCACGTCATATACCTGTTAATGACCAGCGGTCACTGTTTAGTATCATCTGACTGATTTACTGACAATTACAATACAAGGCTATACTGTTGGAATCTTCCTGCTTTTCCACGGCTCTGTTCTATTTCCCTTGTCCTTAACAGATACAGGTATTCTGCCAGGAACCAGGCACCGGCTGAAGAGAAGGCATGCCAAAGGAAATGGGTTCCCATAGGGAGGATTGTTTTTCCCCACGCATCGGTTTCCCTCAGGAAGAGTGATACTGCCAAAAAGAGGAAAGCCAGGCTCACCGGTTTGAAACCCGTCCGGGCCGTTTTCACAAGGAGTATTGCAATGGGAAGCAGCATGAACAAGCCTGTTATTGCATATGACAGGTTTATGGCAGTATGTGGTGGCAGGGCGCTGAAAAAAATCCATCGGAGCAGGAGGAAGGGAAACAGTATAAAAAAGACCTGCCACCAGTGAGGTAATAGTTTTATCCATAGATAGATACATACCGAAAGGGTAAGGATTGCCATGGGTATTATGTCCATCAACAGAAAGAACGGGTATTGTCTCAGGGCATGGAACAGGGTACTGCCTAATCCTCCGAGCATAAGCCATGGCAGACAACAGACAAGGAATCGGTAGGTGTTGTACCGGCCGCGCAACCTGATGATCCAGATGATTGCCGGTATAAGGAACAGAAGGGATGAGAAGGCGTTCCAGGGTTCGACGAAGAAGCGGGAGAAATCGGTTTCCGTATACACAGGTCCGCCATCCGGAAGTGTACGGTGGTATTTCTGCCATACATCAATGCCTGCATCAGTCAATATGCTGTCGACAAGGAATATCATAGGAAGCATGTTCCGGTGTCATATTTCAAAGATAGGTGAATCAATAATAATATGGTATACTATCTCTTGCCGATGCATTAGGATGTACCGAATGCTCCTGATTCATTAAAAACTCTAACTTTGTCGCTTTTAACGCACCGAGTTGAAAACAAAGGCTGCCGATAAGGAAAGGGAAAGAATACACCAGTTCTGGGCTGATCTCCGGGAATCAGTCAGCGGAACAGAGCTGGATTTTACTACAGGCAGTCTTGGCCGGGCTATTCTCCTGCTCTCCATCCCCATGGTGCTGGAGCAGGTCATGGAAGCCATTTTCGCACTGGTAGATATTTTCTACGTGTCAGGACTTGGATCGGATGCAGTGGCGACAGTAGGTATTACCGAATCGATGCTGACGGTTATTTATGCTCTGGGGGGCGGACTGGCCACCGGTACCACAGCCATCATCGCACGCAGGATTGGTGAGAAAGAGCCTGAAAAGGCCTCGCTCGCCGCCGTCCAGGCGATCCTGACGGGAATACTGGTCTCCCTGCCAATCCTGTTTGCCGGGATATTCTTTTCCAGAGACTTCCTCCGCATCATGGGAGCTTCAGAAGAAGTGGTGAACACGGGATACCGGTACACAAGCATCATGCTGATCAGTAATGTGGTGATCATGCTCCTGTATATTATCAATGCGGTATTCCGCAGTGCGGGTGATGCTGCCATCTCGATGAGGGTATTGATCTTTGCCAACCTGGTCAATATCATCCTCGACCCCTGTTTCATTTATGGCTGGGGTCCGTTCCCGGAGATGGGTGTGCAAGGTGCTGCTGTTGCCACCACCACGGGCAGAAGCCTTGCCGTGCTGTTCCAGTTCTATCTGCTCTTCCGGGGAAAACACAGGATCAAACTGAAGCTGTCGCATATCCGTGTGCATCTCCATGTAATAGCCACCCTTACCAGGCTTGCACTGGGAGGTATAGGACAGAATATCATTGCCACCCTGAGCTGGCTGTTCCTTGTGAGGATCACGGCAATGTTCGGCAGTGAGGTGCTGGCCGGATACACTATTGCCATCAGGATCATCATCTTCATTCTGCTTCCCGCCTGGGGACTGGCCAATGCTGCCGCCACGCTCACCGGACAAAACCTGGGGGCTGGAAAACCCGAAAGGGCAGAACGGTCGGTAAGGATCACGGGGATTGTCAATGTGCTGTTCGTCGGCATTATCGCTGTTTTCCTTATTTTTAATCCTGCCCTGTTCATCAAACTGTTCATTGACGACCAGGCAGTGATCCATGCAGGTGCCGAATGCCTGCAAACCATCGGATACGGATTCGTGTTCTACGCCCTGGGAATGGTACTGGTTCAGGCGTTCAACGGTGCCGGCGACACCATTACTCCCACCAAAATCAACCTTGTCTGTTTCTGGCTCATTGAGATACCATTGGCTTATATCCTCGCCATTCCTGCCGGAATGCAAGAAAAAGGAGTGTACTATTCGATCGCTATCTCCGAATCGCTGGTGACGATCATCGCTTTCTTCCTGTTCAGGCAGGGCAAATGGAAACTGAGACGGGTGGAATGAATACCCCCGAAAGAATGAACAGGCAGGAGTGAAAGAGACGGTAGCGCGGT
>JAXDBV010000132.1:0-3795 GCA_034678415.1 Bacteroidales bacterium | reverse complement strand
GTACCACACCCTGGCATTCAGAGGGAGCGATTTCCGGTCAAATCCCCAGTATTTGGTTCGTACATATCCATGGAAGCTTTTCCAGTTATCAATGAAAGGGCTGCCATCAACAGAAGGGGTGATGAGTGCTGCACCCTTATACTCCTCCCTGTGCCTGTCATTGCCGCTGCCATAGGTAAGGGTTCGTACGGAATAAGATCCCTTTTCACCGGGATTGGGCAGGTTGATCAACGGTGGTACCTCGTTCACCTGCAGGGCAGCATTCAGCGGCGGATCGATCTTCTTTCCCTGACTGAAAAGCCAGTAACTACCGAGGAATAAACCGGTCAGACCTGTGACCAGGCTGACCACGGTCAATACCTTTTTTACCGGCACCAGGGGGGTCCATGTCTTCCTGTAAAAAATACAGGCCGCACCGAAAAACAAGGATGCACTGGCAATAAACCATACTCCCAGCGCTACTTCCCCCTTTGCGGTGCCACCGAAAAACTCGATGAAAAAAAACAAGGCAGCCACCAATGCCATACGGAATTTTTTTGGAACAGCAACAAAAAGAGACACTACCCAATCGACCAGCAGGGCTACCATCAAAGGCATGCCAGCCATGTACAGCAGTTGAAGGAGGGCAACAGCAATTCCGTTATCAGCTATCTCCATGAAAGCGCTGACCAGTACCAGCAGAATAAATACAATCAAAACGCCCTGTGAAGCACCATGGATTGCTTCGGCACCGGGTTTGATCCAGGACACAAAAAGCTTATATCCCGTCTTCACCCGCAGTGACATGTGACTTAACAAATTTTTCATATACCTTGGGTTGTTTGTTGGTGTGAATATCCCGGAGGAAAGAAATAGCGGATCAGTTATTTTTAATAGTAATGATAATCAATATTTTACTATACATCCTGTTATAAATAAAGGTGGAAATACGGAACCATATTCCGTGAAAACACAACGAACGTAATCCTTTTATTTCTCGTACAGGAATAATTACCGGGGCTCATTGAACAAGCCGTTTGCTGGCGGATGAATTGTCTGAATACAGAAAGGATCCGGACATTCAGGCAGTGCCGTGACCTTCCCTCGCGGTGCAGAAGGGGAACATTGTGTATCATCCGGTTTTACTGCATTACGGCTGACGCACTGAATCACAATATGTCGTTTTAAAAGTGTACTTAACCGGGGAGCATCTATTTTTTCGGCATCTGCATTCCCCTTTGTTTTGCCATTTCTTCCAGTCTGGCCTGGAACTTCGATTTCGGAACAGGCTTTTTCTTGCTTTCTTCCAGCTTCAGAAGGATGGCTTTTTCATTGATGAAATATCGGTTGGTGATCCAGTTCTGGATAAATGTGATGATGTTGGCAAGGAAATAGTAATAGGTAAGGGCAGCGGAAAAATTGTTCAGTATCAACATAAACATGACCGGCATGAGGTACATCATGGTTTTCATTCCCGGCATCTGGGTGTTCGACATATTGCCCTGGTCGCTCAGCTTCATGGTGAGGATGGTGGAAAGGGTCATGAGGATGGTAAAGAGGCTCACATGATCGCCGTACAGGGGTATGGTGAATGGTAGATTAAGGATAGAGTCGTAGGTAGACAGGTCGGTAGCCCAGAGGAACGGTTCCTGTCGCAGTTCGATGGATGTGGGAAAGAACCTGAACATGGCATAGAGGATAGGAAACTGCAGGAGCATGGGAAGGCAGCCGCCCAGCGGGCTCACCCCTGCCCTCTTATACAGGTCCATCACCGCCTGCTGCTTCTTCATCGCATCTTCCTTTTTCGGATACCTGGCATTGATCTCATCCACGTGGGGTTTAAGCACACGCATCTTGGCGGTGGAGAGGTATGATTTATAGGTGAGCGGTAACAATAGTACTTTGATGATAATGGTTAGCAGGAGGATGATGATGCCGTAATTGGCGATGAAAGTATTCAGGAAGTTGAAGATAGGTATGACGAGGAGAAGGTTTATCCAGCGGACGAGCCAGCCACCGAGGGTTACCAGGTCTTCCAGTCCCAGGTCATATTTCTTCAGTGTATTATAATGATTAGGACCGAAATAAAAGGTTAACGGGATGGTTTCCAATGGTTTACTGTCGTACGGTACGCTGATCTCGGCTCTGAAGTTTTTAAGATACTTCGGGTTTGCATCCAGCTTTTTGCTTCGCACCGTGGCGCCCAGGAACGATTCATCAGGGATAATGATTGAGGAGAAAAACTGCTGTTTGAAGGCGATCCATCCCAGCTTGTTTCTGATGACTTCCTCCTGATCTCCTTTCGCACGGGTATTGAGCTGTTCCATCTCATCCTGGTAATGCCTGTATGCAACGGTTGTATAGGTAGCCTCGTTGGCAGCTCCTTTCTCCTGCTGCGGCACATAAAACTCCCAGTTAAGGTCAAGGTAGCTCGTATTTCTTGATATCAGCTCGTTCAGGCCAACCATACGGATATCAAAGTCAAGCATATAGCCTTTCGGGGGCAGGGCATACCGGTATTCAATATATTGTCCTTCGCCGGCATTGAGGCGTAGGGAGAGACGGGCGCTGTCATTCGCGGCAAGAATATGGCTGGTATCAGTCGCAGGCAGGAAATAAAGCTCGTTTGTAGATATATTCCTGTTCCGTGCAAAAAAGTGGAGCCCGAAATAGGTGGAATCGCCGTCGAAGAGAACGAGTGGACTGCCGTCCCAGGTTTTAAAATCCTTCAGCTCGGCCGAATAGATCCTTCCCCCGAGGGTGGATATCTTCAGTTTGACCGCCTCATTTTCCAGGGTGATCAGTTTATTTTCACCAGTGGCTGCCACGGCGAAACTTCCGTACCGGCTCTCTGTCGCGATGCTGTCAGCCTGTCCGGCAGGTTTAGCTGCCTCACCTGTAGTGGCCTGTTCTTTCAAGGCCAGGCTGTCGGTCTTTCCTTCCACACCCAGCAGATTGACAGCCATGATACTGTCGATCATTCCAATGCGGCTGAGGGAATGGCGGTCACTCCTTACCAGGCGTAATGCCCGGGTATACGCATTGCGGGCTGTACTGTACTGCCCGGCCTGGTAGAGGGAATCGGCACGAGTAATCTCTTTTTTGTAGGCTTTTTTTACTTTACCGGTATTATAAAAGCTAAAACCAATAAATATGGCTCCGATCAGTAGAAGACCGATGATGGTGTTTTTATCCATGAGCTCTATCTTCCTGTTTTTTTAATACTCAACACACGATCGAGGGCTGCCCCGACAAACTGTACGAACAGGGGATGCGGATTTTCCACTGTGCTATTGTATTCAGGGTGGAATTGCACTCCCACGAACCAGGGGTGCTTTTTCAGTTCGATGATTTCGACGAGGTCGGTATCGGGGTTGATGCCGGCCGCCGTCATACCTGCCTGTTCAAACAGGTCGAGATATTTATTATTAAACTCATAGCGGTGCCGGTGCCTCTCGCTGATCTCCTCACGGCCGTATACCTCAAACGAATGTGTTCCTTTCTTAACCAGGCATGGGTATGCGCCAAGACGCATGGTGCCTCCCTTTTCAACCACACCCTTTTGTTCCTCCATGAGGTCGATCACGGGGTATAGGGTTTTGGGATTTATTTCGGTTGAATTGGCATCGGTCATTCCCAGCACGTTCCTGGCAAATTCAATCACTGCGCACTGCATACCGAGGCACAGTCCGAGGAACGGTATTCTGTTTTCACGGGCCCAGCGGACGGCGGCGATTTTGCCCTCCACCCCCCTGTGTCCAAACCCCGGTGCAACAAGGATGCCGTTGAGGCCTTTCAGGCTGTCCTTCACATCCG
>JAXDBV010000131.1:0-4504 GCA_034678415.1 Bacteroidales bacterium | reverse complement strand
CGGATTCTTTAAAATCGAGCGACAGCTGGTCGTTCAATTGCCTGAATGACCGCCGGTGGAACGGGGTGATTCCGTATGTTCGTATGGCTTGCCGGTGTGATGGGGTAGGATAGCCTTTGTTCACTTTCCAGCCGTAACAGGGATACCGGCTGTCGATGATCGTCATGTAATCATCACGGTATGTTTTTGCCAGGATAGAAGCGGCGGCAATGGAACGGTATAGCCGGTCTCCTCCGACTATGCAGCGGTGGGGTATGTTCCTGTACGGTCTGAACCGATTTCCGTCGACGAGGATCATCTGTGGCAACGTATGCAGGTTGTCGAGTGCATTGTGCATGGCAAGGATGGAAGCCTGGAGGATATTGATTTGATCTATCACCTCTGCTTCCATCATACCGATGCCAAAGTCAATGGCGTACTCCTCGATGATTTTCCTCATTACAGCTCGCTGTGCGGGTGACAATTTTTTAGAGTCGTTGAGCAGCGGATGGTTAAAACGGCGGGGAAGAATAACGGCTGCCGCAAATACGGGTCCGGCGAGGCATCCTCGTCCTGCCTCATCACACCCGGCTTCGGTGAGGTCCGGGTTGAGACAGGATTTCAGGCGGTGAATTTTTCCTGCTGCATGCATCGTTCCATCATTTTCCACAGTTTATTCGCGGTACGGTTCCATGAAAACTGTTCTCTTCTCTCCCTGCCTGTGGTCAACAACCGTTTACGGATTTCTTCGTTGGTAGCAAGCTGAATCATACCATCGGTAATGGAATCGATGGAGAGTGGATCGGCGTACAGGGCTGCGCCGGCGGCTACCTCGGGCATGGCAGTTGTGCGGGATGTGAGCAACGGCACCTCGCACTGCATCGCTTCGAGCAACGGGATACCAAATCCTTCAAACAGCGAGACATACACCGCTGCCAGGGCTGAGGCCGTGATCCTGCCCAGCTGTGGCCGGTCAAGCCAGCCGGTAAAGATAACCTCATGCCGGCAGCGCATATGTTTCAGGGTTTGTTTAACGTCGGTGGCAAGAAACAGTTTCTTGCCGGTGATCACCATCTTCACGGGAAGGTCTGTTTTTTCGCGGAACCGTTCAAAAGCTGCCAGCATCCGCGATATATTCTTTCTGGGGTGCTGGTTCCCGGAAAAAAGGAAGTAGTCATCGCCTCCTGTCAGCTCTTGTTTCACCTTTCTTTTTTCTGCCTCATCAAGAGGTTGAAAATCCGTATCCACACCAACAGGTGTAACATCAATCTTTGAAGGGGGGATACCATAGGTATGGCAGATATCGTTCCGTGTGAATTCCGAAACGGTGGCAATCATGGAGGCCTTTTTGGCATACTTGGGGAAGAAGTGTCGGTAAAAACAGCGGGACGCCGGAGGCAACCATTCCGGGTGATGCTCGAAATTCAAATCATGGATCACGATGAAGGAAGGCAATCCTGCCCGGAGGGAGAGAAAACCATCGGGGGAAAAGAACAGGTCGGGACGCCATTTTTTCAATACGGGAGGGAGAGATCCTTCAAACCAGGCATACCACAGCAGGGGGTGGCGGGCCGGAGGGAAAACCACCAGCGGTGTGACATTGGGAGCAAAAAGAAACCGGGTGTCGTACGGCCGGTCAAAAAGGAAGATGAACTGATGCTCAGGATGGGCGGCTACTATTCTTTTAAGGCTTTCAGCACTAAACCATCCTGTTCCATCCAGCCTGTCAGCGATCAACATCCTTGTGTTAACGGCAATACGCATATAAATAGGATTGGACAACACCCATGGGTGCATTCGTGCTTCCGGGGCTTAACATATTTATTTTCATACCACTGCACAGGGTTCATGGGCTTTATTACTTTTGTAAAGTAAATCATAAAAATTCAGGATTGAAAAAGAAGTTCTTCACGAACCTTGTCCTTGTGCTGATGCTGAACCTCCTGGTGAAACCCTTCTGGATCTTCGGTATTGACAGGAGCGTGCAGAATGTGGTGGGCTCGTCGGAATACGGTCTTTATTTTTCCCTGATCAGTTTTTCGTTCCTCCTGAATTTTCTTCTTGACCTGGGGATCACCCAGTATAACAACCGTGTTATTGCCAGGCATCCATCGCTCATCAGCCGCTATTTCTCACAGGTATTCACATTGCGGCTGATCCTGGGTGTACTATTTATTCTTGTCAGTTTTCTTATAGCCCTGGTCATCGGTTATAATGCCCGACAGATGCATCTCCTGCTGTTCCTTCTGATCAACCAGTTCCTGCTTGCCCTTATATTGTATCTACGGTCGAACCTGTCGGGGTTGTTGCTGCTCAGGACAGACAGTCTGGTATCTGTGCTCGACCGGTTTCTGATGATTGTCATCTGTTCGGTGCTTCTGTGGGGGCGTGTTACCGACCGGCCTATGCGTATTGAGTGGTTTGTATTTGCCCAGACTGCGGCTTACCTGGTCACGGCCCTGGTAGTTTTTCTGCTGGTATACCAGCACCTGGATTATTTCAGGCCGGTGTTCCGCCGTTTGCGTTCCCTGGCGATCCTGAAACAGAGCATGCCGTTCGCGGTGCTCGTACTGCTCATGTCGGTCTATACCAGGGTTGACTCGGTCATGCTGGAAAGGCTGTTGCCTGACGGGTGGTTACAGGCGGGTATCTATGCCCAGTCATTCAGGATACTGGATGCCTTCTCCATGTTCGCCTTCCTGTATGCCGGATTGCTTTTTCCCGTGTTCTCAAGGATGACAAAGATGCAGCAGCCGGTGGGTGAGATGACCCGGTTTTCATCGGTCAGCCTTATGATACCTGTATTGACTATTGTAACGGCATCAGTGGTTTACCGGCACGAGATTATGGATCTTCTGTACCGGGAAACGGCAGATGAGTCGTATACTATATTCCTGCTTCTGATGGTTGCCCTGGTGGCCACCTCGGCCAATTACATTTTTGGCACCCTACTGACCGCCAACGGTAATCTCAGACAACTGATCCTTATAGCGTTATCTGCGGCTGTCATCAACATGGTACTCAACCTGCTGTTGATCCCTGCGTGGAAAGCGACAGGTGCGGCATGGGCCAGTCTTTTCACTCAATGGATGGTCGCCCTGTTGCAGCTGACCCTGGCAGTCAAGGTATTCAGGTTCAGGGTTGACCATGCCCTTCTGTTGCGAGTCATTCTGTTTATGCTGGCCCTGCTTGCCACGGGGTGGCTCTGCTACTGTTTTATGACATCCCGGGTTGCGGGCTTTTGTGCCATCATCGCTGCCGGGGCATTATGGGCTTATTTAACCGGATTGATACGATGGAGTGAACTGAAGGAGATTTTCGTGGAGAAGGATACGGTTACGGGCGGATA
The DNA here is from genome assembly GCA_034678415.1 of Bacteroidales bacterium. Classification (GTDB taxonomy): domain Bacteria; phylum Bacteroidota; class Bacteroidia; order Bacteroidales; family VadinHA17; genus JAXDBV01. Next base: position 1,176 of record JAXDBV010000131.1, on the reverse strand, counting down.
AAAATATCACGGAGGAACCTTTCTGTACAGGATCTGATCCCCGGGCAAAAGCTTTCACGGCATCCGGCTATATTGAGGGTTACAATGGAATGCCGCAACATCCATTCTGAAATATTCTTTCGTGCAAGATAGATATCATCTGTCATTTCAATGATCAGGCATGGCCTGGCTTCCATCTCACATAATTTACGGGTAAGGACGGTTCCCCGGTCCATTTTGTGGTGAAGAGTGAGTATCAACGTTCCATCCGAGTGGGTGATGTTTTTCCTGGTGCGCTCCGGATAGCCTGAAGTGCCTGTTTCGGTAAGGGGGTAACGGAGGGGAATGGTACCGTCTTCACTGATCCTTCCCGCGGGGCACCATCCGTCGCAGGGTATACCTGCGGACAGGGCAAAATCAAGAGCGGCACGATCGACTCCCGTTTGTCCGCCGGAAATGATCTTACGTACCGGGAAGGTCATGGGGCGACTTTCTTCTGTTAAGGAAGCGAAAGATAAACCAGTAAGTGAACAGGTACCCGGTTATTAACCCGGACGAGTTATACACCAGATCAATGGTATTATATGAACGGCCGGGGATCCATAGCTGGCTTATCTCAGCTATCAGGCAGAGGGTGAGCCCTGCAAGCAACCATCCCAGGTTGCGGAGAAACCTTCGCTCCGGTAGCGGATTCATATACCAGGCAATGAAAAGGAAAGATATCCCAAAGTAGGCAAAGAAATGGAAGAGGTAATCAGGCCTGAACAGTTCCAGTTTTATGGTGGTCTTAGGTGCCTGTAGGTCGGGTATGACGGTGATGATATGGATGAAAAGAAACCATACCCAGAAAAGAAATCCCAATACCCTTCGGTGCTTTTCAAGAAATTTTTTCATATAATGATATAGGTCATCATAAATATATGACGAAAATCATCATTCTTTCTATTACCTCATTTGAAACATATCGTATAATTGATAAAAAGAAAGAACAACATGGTACGCAAACAACATCCAAAAGTAAAAATTATACGAATTATGGTTGTTATTGCGTTTATTTTGTTGTGGGGGTTATCGGTGTTGAGCCAATCGGATTGCAGTGACAGGGGTGTATGTGAGCATGCCATGGTGGTTATGGATTTGAATGGAGCGGATGATATTGTAATGCCGGATAACATCAGTGGACGGCAACTGTGGTGC
>JAXDBV010000130.1:0-7873 GCA_034678415.1 Bacteroidales bacterium | reverse complement strand
CGTCCAATGTGGTTATTACGGGAACCCTCACCGTCGGTCAGCCATTAACCGCTTCGTATACCTATTCTGACCTAGAGAACAATCTACAGGGGGCATCTATCTTCCGCTGGTACAGATCTGATAACCTGTCAGGAGGTGACGAGGTGTTGATCACAGGTGCCACCGCTCTGACATATACCCTTGTACCCGCCGACGAAAACAGATTTATTCGGTTTGAGGTGACACCTGTTGCCACCTCTGGTAACAGCCCCGGTGCACCGGCCACGAGCAGCAGGTATGGCCCCGTGGCGAACTCAGTGCCCTATGCAACGAACGTTACTACTTCCGGGGTTCCGGCGGTAGGAGAAACAATAACGGCGACATATACTTATAATGATCGCGAAGGCAATCAGGAGGGTAGTTCTGTTTACCGTTGGTACCGTGCCGATAATACATCAGGGCTTAACGAGATACAGATCCCCGGTGCGAACAGCACCAGTTATGTGCCGCTGGCAACCGATGAGGGAAGATACCTGCGTTTTGCCGTTATTCCGGTAGCACAGTCAGGGAGTAGTCCCGGTATCATTACCTATAGCAATTACACAAGTGCTGTTCAGTCAACACGACCAACCGCAAGCATCTCGGGTAACTATACCATATGTAATGACGGGACCACCGTGAACCTCAGTGTTGCCCTTACCGGCCATGGACCATGGAACATTGTGTGTCAGCGGGACGGAGCCAACGATGTAACCATTTCGGGTATTACATCAAGTCCCTACCTGATATTGGTCAGTCAGAGTGGTACCTATACCATACATTCTGTTTCAGACAATTATTATACCTCAGGAATCCCATCCGGCAGTGCGATTGTGAGTTACTATACACATCCCACGGCTGCCATTTCAGGGAGTGCCACTATCTGCAATGACGGGTCCACAACAACCATCACCGTCAGTCTGACAGGAACAGCGCCCTGGAACATAGTCTATCAAAGGAATGGTGTTGATCCGGTTGTGGTATCGGGCATTATGTCGAGCCCGTATACATTCCAGGTCTCCGCCAGCGGAACGTATTCTCTTGTGTCTGTTCATGATGCTCATTGCAGCGGTACCGTTAGTGGATCGGCGGTTGTTGATTACTATGTTCATCCGACGGCGGCCATTTCCGGTACTGCCAGTATATGTTCTGATGGCAGCACTGCCCCCCTGCGTGTCGATCTGACCGGTACTGCCCCCTGGACATTCACTTACCAGAGAGATACACAGAACCCCATCACATATAATAATATTACAGCAACACCTTTTATTATTAATGTTAACCAGGCAGGTACATACCGTTTATTATCCGTTCATGATGTCCACTGTTCAGGCACTGTCAGCGGCTCAGCTACTGTAACCCTGTTGGCCCTGCCAACAGCCCGCATCAGTGGTAATGCATTGATATGTCCTGATGCCGTTGCACAACTCAGGGTTGACCTGACAGGCAATATGCCGTGGTCATTGACATACCTGCATAACGGTGCCAGCCCGCAGACCATCAATGGTATTACGGTCACTCCATACTATCTTACAGTTACAAATGCCGGTACATACACCTTGCAGGCAGTGCTTGACAGGAACTGTACGGGAACCGTAAGCGGCACCTCCGTTGTAACACATCATCTTCTGCCGAAGGCCACCCTCTCGGGAGTCTATTCCATTTGTGAAGGAGAGGTTGCTCATGTATCACTTGCCCTCGAGGGCACGGCTCCCTGGAACATTACCTTATTAAGGGACGGCGTTTTATACAGATCAATATCAGGTATAACCAGTGCCAATACGACAATAGAAATTGCCGAAACCGGAACATATACCGTTGGTGAGGTCAGCGACCAGTACTGCTCGGGAACCATCAGTGGCACGGCAACGGTTACAGTTCATCCACTGCCCGAGGTGGTGATATCAGGGCTAAATCCGATTTATAATGTCACTACTAATGCCGTTCCTATAACAGGATCTCCTTCAGGCGGTGTTTTCAGTGGACCCGGAGTGATCACTGTTCCAACCAACATGTTCCACCCGGGTATTGCGGGAACAGAGAATTCACCACATGATATTGTTTACACCTATACCAGTATCTATGGGTGTACCAGCTCCGACACCGTGGAGGTCATTGTGGCCGCAGCCTCCGGCGATATTGTGATTGAAAAACCAATATATTGTTCTAATGATGCACCCTTCACCATAACAGGTCACAATGTGGCCGGAGTGGTTGGCACGTTTTCCATAACGGGGAATACCGGGCTTGAAAACCTGGGGAACAATCAGGCTCGTATCACACCCTCCCAGATTGTGCCGGGTGATCATATTATTACATATGCATATTACTATGGGGATACTTTTAAGCTCACTGAGGGTGTCAAGATCGAAGTGGTAGGCCCGGTGAACTTTATCACTCCGCCGCCAGCCACAATGTGTAAAAATGCTGCATGGATTCAGCTGAAAGGGAATACACCAACCGGGAATTATACCTCTGGTACCGGCTCATTCTCCGGTACAGGCGTGTACGGGCCTACACCCACTGGGTATTACTTCCGGCCGTCAGCAGCCAATGATGGATTGAATAATATTTTCTACACCTATACCTCTTCCAACGGATGCAGTCAATCTGTATCTGCTGCAGTAACCATCAGTCCCAATTCAGACAACGCTTTTAGTATTGTCGATGCCTGTGTGCAGCCCGGTGTGGCCACGGTATTCATAAACCGAACACCTGAAACCCCACCGGTGAACCAATGGATCTGGGATTTCGGCGATCCGGAAAGCGGAGCTTCAAACACAAGCAATCTGAAAGACCCGACACACCTGTATACCGGATTTGGTGAAAGGACGGTGACGCTCATCTCCAGAACCAGCACGAATTGCTACGATACACTGGTAACTTCAATACAGGTAAAGGAAAAACCGGTGACACGGTTTATCTGGCAAAGCGATTGCTATGATGAGTCAGCACCTATTGAATTTGTGAACCTCACGACTTCAGAGGTACCTGTGCAGACCAGTATATGGAGAGTGAGGAATGATGCAGGCACCCTTCTAAGCACACAAACGGTTGACCATCTCAGCTACAATTTCCCTGCAGAAGGTGAATATTCTATTGAACTGTTGTCACAATCGGAGAATGGATGCATAGATACCGTGGCCAGGGATCTTATTGTGAATCCAATGATTGAGATTTTGAATGACGATTATTTTGATGATTTTGAAGGAGCAGCTACCCGGTGGTATAAGGGTGGATCACCTCTTGGCAACAACAGCTGGTCATTGGCTGAACCTGCAGGTACGGTCTTGAATCATGCATATTCCGGAACGAAAGCATGGATCACCAATCCTGCCGGAGATTATTCGAACGGTGAAAATTCATGGGTTACCGGCCCTTGTTTCAGCTTCGCCGGTGTGTCAAGGCCAATGATAAAGGTACAGATATGGCCTTTTATCGATGATCCGGACGACGGGGCTACTCTTGAATATACCAGCGATGGAGGAAACTCATGGACAACGGTGGGACTGTCTGCTGATGAAAGCGCCATTAACTGGTTCAATACATCGGATATTATCCAGGCAGGCGAAGGATGGAATGGAAATACAGCATTCGGATATTTGGATGCACGGCATGACCTTGATAACCTCGCAGGACAGAAAAATATACGATTTCGGATCCGTTTTCTGTCCGATGATGCATTGACTTCCGAAGGATTTGCCTTTGACGATATCTGGGTTGGGAAGAGAACCCGGCATGTGATGCTCGAGCATTATACCAATATTACCGAATCATCTTGTGCTGCTGCGGATAAATACGTGAATGCCTGGGCCGATAAGGATACTGCCGGAACGGTGGTTATCCATTATCATACAGCATTCCCCGGGTTTGATCCGATGAACGGTTTCTATCCCGGAGGACCAAGTGCAAGGTCGGTTTACTACGGTATCTCGCAGGTGCCATATACCAGGATGGATGGTATTGCCGGTTATCAGGGTTTTGATGGTTCAAACCAGTATCTCCTCGATACCCGGGCTGTCATTAGAAGAAGCCTGCTCGATCCTCCGGTAGAGATATCATTGGATGCAGAGGTGACGGCTACCGGTGCCCTTACGGTAGATATTCATCTTGAAACACAGAGCCACCTGAACAACGGGCATCAATTTGTGCTCCATGTTTTGGTTGCTGAAAACGGAGTGCAGGAAAACGGCAACACCTACAGAAGGGTATTGCGCAGGATGCTGCCTGAGGAGGCCGGTACAATGCTGGATGACTTGATCACTAATGGATCGAAAGACCTGACATTGAACTGGAACTTCTCACAGGTGGATATTGACATCCACAAACTGGATGTGATTGCATTTATACAGGATGAGAATACCAAAGAGATATTACAGTCGCAGGTGCTGAAGAATGTGCCGTTGGCAAACAGCGTCAGCCGGATGGGAGCAGGGAATAAGCTTGACTTCGTGATATATCCCAATCCTGCTGTTCACCACGTGACGATTGAGTTTGAAGAGGCACTGGAAACGGAGACAACCCTCCAGGTCTTCAATGAACATGGTCAGGTGATAGAAATCCTCCGGTTACAGGAGGGTGAATATATGCTCACCAGGTCGTTGGAGAGATATGTGAAGGGAATCTATTTTGTACGGCTGATCCAGGGGGTGGAGGTGGTTGGATATGGAAGGTTTGTAGTAATTAACTAAGGGTTTGTAACGTTACGCACCCTTGTATCTGTTTGTGATTGTTTTTTGGAAATATACAAATACGGGCGGCAGAGGAGGTGATCGGTGATAACCCACTTGGTTTGCCATAAGAAGCGTTTAATCCATGATGAAGTCTGAAGTTGTTTATTTATGAAAATACTTGTTACCGGTGCTGCCGGCTTCATCGGTTCTCACTTATGTGAGCGCCTTGCACGCATGGGTCATGAGGTTACCGGCCTGGATAACTTCAGCGATTACTATTCGGTCGAGCTGAAACAACAGAATGCCAGGGAAGTGGCCGCTGCCGGTGCAGAGCTGGTCGCCTTGGATCTGGTTAATGATGTGTTACAGGATGTGATCAGGGGTGTAAGTGTAGTGTATCACCTTGCGGCTCAGCCGGGTATTGCAGCCCACATACCTCTTGAAACCTACATTAGAAATAACATCATAGCAACCCATCATTTGGTGCAGGCATGCCTGGCATCAAACCCGGTACCGTATTTTATCAATATCTCAACCTCATCTGTCTACGGTCATTATGCCACAGTTCCGGAGACTTCGCCACCAGCCCCCGTTTCCTTCTATGGAGTGACAAAACTGGCGGCGGAGCAACTGGTGATGGCGGAGTGCAGAAAAGGCAGGTTGCCGGCTTGTTCCCTCCGCCTGTATTCTGTATACGGACCCCGTGAACGGCCTGATAAATTGTATTCAAAACTGATGGATTGTATTCTGAACGACAAGGAATTGCCATTCTTCGAGGGAAGCCAGAACCATAAACGAAGCTATTCCTTTATTACCGATATTATTGACGGACTCACGGCAGTGCTGGATCATATGGCGGACTGTAACGGAGAATATATAAATATCGGTTGTGACACCGAAATCACTACCGGTGAAGGGATTGAAATCGTGGAGACCATGGTCGGGAAAAAGGTCAGAAAGCGTATGCTCCCGCCACGCCAGGGTGACCAGATACATACAAGAGCCGATATTACCAAGGCAAAAGAGCTGCTCGGGTATTCACCTAAAAACCTGCCGGGAGTCGGACTGAAAATTCAGCTCGACTGGTATCGTAACTGCTTTTCGACAAACCGTGAAAAAGGATAGGTGGAAATCCTCCGTCGTACCCATGAGGCCGATGTACAGGAGTAAATACATATGGTGAAAGACGGCATTTTTTATTACTTTTGTACACTCTTGCGGCTATTTCAGAATTCCGTATTGATCAGCAACCCTCAAAAAAATATATAGTGGAAAACTCGAAAAATATTAAGGAAAGCAATACCCTGGATATTCACGGTATTATTCAGGAATTACTGAAGTACTGGTACCTTTTTGCCATTGCACTGGTTATTGCCATGGCCATCGGTTATCTTTTTATCAAGTTTACCGCACCTGAATATATGATCCGGTCAAAAATGATGTTAACCACTCCTGAAAGCAGACGGGGTGAAACGCCGACTGAGTTTCTGCAGGGTTTTGAACTGTATCAGGAAGAACGATCACTGCAGAATGAAATACTGGTGCTCCATTCCACACCATTGATAAAAAATGTGATAAAGGATATTGACTACAGCGTATCATACTTTGTAAAGGAAGATTATATACCACGTCAGATTTACCTTGTCTTCCGCCAACTGTATAAAGATGCGCCATTTGAGGTTATCATCAATAAGGAGTTTCCGCAACCGGTTGATGTGAAATTCTTTGTCAGGATACTGAATCAGGAACAGTTCAGTATCAGCATAGATGAGTCTGATGTGAAGATCTATGATTACCTTACTGATAAAATTATCAGGCGCGTTGGCCACCTGGCACTGAGTAAGGTTTATAAGTTTGGAGAAGAGATAAAAGGCGCTGACTATTCTTTTAAAGTCCTTCTCAATGATGAATATGGAAATTCATACAAGAATAAGGATCTGTATTTTTCTTTCAACAACCTGGAAAAAGTAGCTGCCCAGTTTAAAAGCAATATTGAAATAAGCCAGAGTGGTGCTGAAGCCACTATTGTCGACATTTCGTTTACCTCCCCCAACGCCAGCCTGGGTGTTGATTTCGTGAATGGCCTGACCAATGCCTATATGCAAAGGAACCTGAACAAGAAAAATTATATTGCCATCACTACCATCGACTACATTGATCAGCAGCTGGCAGCCATATCCGATTCCCTCTATTATTCCGAAAGAGAACTCCAGGACTTCAGAAGCCGCTTTCAGGTAATGGATATCAATAGCAAAGCCGGGCGTGTTTACCAGAAACTGCAGGAACTCGAAGCACAAAAAACCGAACTCACCAGGAACCTGAGTTTTTACCAGGCCCTCGATCAGTATTTTGAAATACATAAGGATTCATCCTATCTGCGTGCCCCCTCTGCTATGGGTATTGCAGATGATTTGCTAAACAACCAGATACAGGAATTATCCAGCCTGAACTCTGAGAAAAATGCACTGATTAAAAGCAACCAGTTACGAAATCCGAGGCTGGAAGCCATAAATATCAGGATTCTTGACCTGAAGAAATCCATCAGCGAGAATGTGAAGTTTATTATCAGAAGCACGGAATCAATTCTGAATCAGATCAATGAGGATATCTCCATTGCGCGCTTTGAGGAAACCAAGCTTCCCCAGACCGAGCGGCGGTTGATAGAGATTGAGAGACGATACAACCTCAACGATGCAGTATATACCTTTTTGTTGCAGAAAAGAGCAGAAGCACAAATTGCCAAAGCATCCAACCTTCCCGACAGTGAAATTATCGAACCCGCCATGTACAGCCATATAGCCTTCCCCAAAAAAAGCTTCGTATATGCGGTAGCACTTCTCCTCGGATTGCTCATTCCCGGTTTGTACATCTTCCTCAGAAACTTCTTCAATGTGAAAATTGTTGAAATTGATGAAATATCGAGGATGTTTAACATTCCTGTGCTTGGGTACATCCTGCATAATGATAAGTCAACCCCGAATGTCCTTGTTGAATACCCTACCGCTGGTATTGCCGAATCGTTCCGTTCATTCAGGGCAAAACTGCTGATCAGCTCCAATGAGATCAACGGACATGTGGTGTTGTTTACTTCCACCTTTGAAAAGGAAGGCAAATCGTTTACGGCTATGAACCTTGCCACAAGCCTCGCATTATTCGGAAAGAAAACGGTATTGGTTGGATTT
>JAXDBV010000129.1:0-7365 GCA_034678415.1 Bacteroidales bacterium | reverse complement strand
AGGATTCTTGAGGTGACACCGGAATATACGGTGATAGAGAAAACGGGGCACAAGGATGAGACGCAGGAACTGTTGGAAAAACTGAAGAATTACAACCTGCTTGAGTTCATCCGGTCGGGCCGGGTGGCTATAACCAAGCCCATGAAGGAACTGACGGTCCATCTTGAGGAGAAAGCAATGGCCTTTAATTTTGATAAGAGTCTCAGATCATAATAAATACATAACGTTATGGCAATCATCAATTTTGGCGGTGTGGAGGAGAACGTGGTTACCCGCGATGAATTTCCACTCGAAAAAGCAAAAGAAACCCTGAAGGACGAAATTATTGCAGTGATCGGTTACGGGGTACAGGGCCCCGGGCAGTCGCTCAACCTGAAAGACAACGGATTCCGTGTGATCGTCGGGCAACGGAAGAACAGTTCGTCATGGCAAAAAGCGCTCAACGACGGATGGAAGGAAGGAGTCGATCTGTTTGATATTGAGGCCGCCTGCAGCAAGGCAACCATTATCCAGTATCTGCTTTCGGATGCAGGCCAGATCAGTGCCTGGCCACAGGTGAAGCAACACCTTACGCCTGGCAAAGCCCTCTATTTTTCCCATGGGTTTGGAATAACCTACAGGGAAGAAACCGGTATTATTCCCCCTGCCGATATCGATGTGATACTTATTGCCCCCAAGGGATCGGGCACTTCGCTACGACGGCTGTTCCTTGCCGGGAAAGGCCTTAATGCCAGCTATGCCATCTTTCAGGATGCCACAGGCAGGGCATGGGAAAGGGTGATCGCCCTCGGTATAGGTGTGGGGTCGGGATACCTGTTCGAAACCGATTTCAGGAAGGAAGTGTTCAGCGACCTCACGGGTGAACGCGGAGTTCTTATGGGAGCCCTGGCCGGTATTATGGAAGCGCAATACTATAAGCTCAGGGCGATGGGGCATACCCCTTCCGAAGCGTTTAATGAAACGGTGGAAGAGCTTACCCAAAGCCTGATGCCTCTCGTGGCAGAAAACGGTATGGACTGGATGTATGCCAATTGTTCCACCACAGCCCAGAGAGGAGCCCTCGACTGGAAGGGGAAGTTCAGGAAAGCCGTCGAACCGGTGTTCGATGAGTTATACAACAGCGTGGCCTCCGGCCGGGAAGCCCGGATCACCATTGCCGCCAACAGACAGAATGATTACCGGAAAAATCTGGCAGAGGAACTCAGGGAACTGAGAGAATCGGAGATGTGGCAGGCAGGAGCCATGGTAAGAAAATTAAGACCGGAAAATAATTAACGCTTTGAAACAAGTAAAAATGGCAGAACGAATTTACATTTTTGACACCACGCTCCGGGATGGAGAACAAGTCCCCGGATGTCAGTTGAACACCATCGAAAAAATTGAGGTAGCCAGGGCTCTGCAGGACCTGGGTGTGGATGTGATCGAGGCCGGGTTTCCCATCTCCAGCCCAGGTGATTTTCAATCGGTGGTGGAGATTTCCAGAGCTGTTACATGGCCGGTGATTTGTGCCCTCAGCCGGGCAGTAGAGAAAGATATTGAAACGGCGGCCGAAGCGCTGGCACAAGCTAAACGCAAAAGAATACATACAGGCATCGGTACCTCGTATCAGCACATACATTATAAACTTAACTCTGATCCGGAAGCAATCATCGAACGGGCGGTCGGTGCCGTGAAATTTGCCAGAAAATTCACCGATGATGTGGAATTCTATGCTGAAGATGCGGGTCGGACGGATAATGAATACCTGGCCAGGGTGGTTGAAGCAGTGATCAAGGCCGGCGCAACCGTGGTAAATATTCCCGATACCACCGGGTATTGCCTTCCCCCTATGTTCGGAGAAAAGATCAGGTACCTTTTTGAAAAAGTGCCCAACATCCATAAAGCCACGATCTCTGTACATTGCCATAACGACCTGGGTATGGCCACGGCCAATACCATTATGGGAGTATTGAACGGTGCAAGGCAGGTGGAGGTGACCATTAACGGTATCGGTGAACGAGCGGGCAACACCTCCCTTGAGGAAGTGACGATGATCCTCAAAAGCCATTATTCCATGGGGCTGGAAACGGGCATCAACACCCAGAACATTTACCGCACCAGCCGCCTCATCTCAAACCTGATGAACATGCCGGTACAACCCAACAAGGCCATTGTGGGGAGAAACGCCTTCGCACATTCGTCAGGCATTCACCAGGATGGCGTGCTGAAGAAACGGGAAAACTATGAGATCATCGATCCCCAGGAGGTGGGTATCAATGAGTCAGCCATCATACTGACCGCAAGAAGCGGGCGTGCTGCACTCAAGCACAGGCTTGAACTGCTTGGCTTCCCCATGGAGAAGGAGAAACTGGACAAGATATATGAAGAGTTCCTCAGAATGGCCGACAGGAAAAAAGATATCAGGGAGGATGACCTGCTGGTGCTGGTGGGAGACATCCGTAAAGCGGAACACCATATTCGGCTTGATTTCCTGCAGGTGGTTACCGGTAAAAACCTTGTCCCCATGGCCACGGTAAGGCTTCTCATTGCCAATGAACCCTTTTCGGCCACTGCCTCCGGAAATGGGCCGGTAGATGCCGCCCTTAATGCCGTACGTGAAATCATCCACCGGAAGGTTACGCTTGACGAGTTCCTGATACAGGCTATCACCCGTGGCAGCGACGATGTGGGAAAGGTGCATATGCAGGTGGAACATGACGGTAAAATATACCCAGGTTTCGGTGCCGATACAGATATTATCACCGCCTCCGTGGAAGCGTTTATCGATGCGCTCAACAAAATGACATCGGCGGATAAAGTCAGAATCAATACCAAATAACCATTCATGCAAAGTGGAAGCAAGAACACTGGTCGATAAAATCTGGGATGCACATGTGGTTATGCAGGTGGATGAAGGCCTCCATGTTCTTTATATTGACAGGCATTATATTCATGAGGTTACCAGTCCTGTGGCATTTGAAAACCTGGATACCAGGGGTTTAACGGTCTTCAGAAACCGGAGGACGACCGCCACACATGACCATAACGTCCCCACCATGGATCAACACCTTCCGATCAGGGATACATTGTCGGCTACCCAGGTGCGGACCCTTACGGATAATTGCAGGAAACATGGGATTGAACTCTATGGGTTGAACCATCCGAGGAACGGTATCGTGCATGTGATAGGTCCTGAGTTGGGACTGACACAGCCCGGCATGACCATCGTGTGTGGCGACAGCCATACCTCAACTCATGGCGCCTTCGGTTCCATTGCCTTCGGCATTGGCACTTCCGAAGTGGAGATGGTGCTGGCAAGCCAGTGCATCCTCCAGTCAAAGCCGCGAAAAATGCGCATAAATGTTGACGGGGATCTTCAGAAGGGGGTCACATCAAAGGATATCATACTGTTTATTATTTCCCGCATCACTACCGGGGGAGGTACGGGTCACTTCATTGAATTTGCCGGTGAGGCGATAGGGAAGTTATCCATGGAGGCGCGCATGACGATATGCAACATGAGTATTGAGTGCGGGGCCAGGGGTGGCCTGATCGCTCCGGATCAGACCACTTTCGATTATCTCAGGGATCGACCGTTTGCCCCACGGGGAGAGAAATGGGAGAAGGCAATGGCTGCCTGGCAGCTGCTGAAATCGGATGAAGGGGCTGTTTTTGATACGGTACACTCATTCCGAGCTAATGATATTGAACCTATGATCACATATGGCACCAATCCGGCCATGAGTGTTCCTGTAAGCGGCAGGATACCAACCCCTGATTCTCTCCTCGAACGGGACCGCCGATCGTTTGAGAAAGCCCTTGATTATATGGGATTCAGGCCGGGAGAATCCATGGAAGGAAAACCGGTGGATTTTGTGTTTGTTGGAAGCTGTACCAACGGACGTATTGAAGATCTTCGGGCTTTTGCCCATTTTGTGCAGGGAAAGAAAAAGGCGCCTGCCATTACTGCATGGATCGTTCCCGGTTCCCGGCAGGTGATGGAACAAGCCATAAAAGAGGGGCTGGCCGGCATGCTGGAGAAGGCGGGGTTCAGCCTCCGTCAGCCGGGCTGTTCAGCCTGTCTGGCCATGAATGATGATAAGATACCGGAAGGAAAATATGCGGTATCCACCACGAACAGGAATTTTGAGGGGCGTCAGGGCAGGGGGGCGCGTACCCTGTTGGCAAGCCCTCTGGTAGCTGCCGCCGCCGCCGTTTCCGGTGTAATTACCGATCCCAGAAATATGATGAATGCACCAATGAACCTGTCATGAAACCTTTTACCAATATACGGTCAACAGCCGTGCCTCTGCCCCTCGAAAATGTTGATACCGACCAGATCATTCCTGCCCGGTTTCTTAAAGCGGTGAAAAGAAGCGGATTCGGTGAGAAACTATTCTATGACTGGCGCTATCAGGCAGACGGAAGTACCAGGCCGGAGTTTGTTCTTAACAACAAAAACTATTCGGGCAGTATCCTTGTGGCTGGAAAAAATTTTGGATGCGGTTCCAGTCGTGAACATGCGGCATGGGCAATCTATGATTATGGCTTCAGGGCGGTCATCTCAAGTTTTTTTGCCGATATCTTCAGCAATAATGCCATGAATAACGGTCTCCTGCCGGTGGTCATACCCGAGGGAATGCTGCAGAAACTGCTTCACCTGTTGCAGGAAAACCCTTCGACTATCATTGAAATAAACCTTGTGAATCAGCTATTTGTGATACCCGAAACGGGCGATTCTGCCCGGTTTGAGATCAGTCCATACAGGAAGCAATGCCTGTTGAAAGGACTTGATGACATCGATTACCTAGTCAGTATCAGGGACAGGATTATTGAATTTGAACAAAGGGAGATGCATGATTATGAGAATTGAGTTACTAGATACCACGCTGAGGGATGGAGAGCAGACACAGGGGGTATCCTATACGCCCCTTGAAAAACTTCATCTAGCCATGATGCTCATCAATGACCTGAAGGTAGACCGTATTGAGGTGGCATCAGCCCGGGTGTCGGCCGGTGAGTCGGAGGCGGTCAGCAGGATCACTCACTGGGCCGGTATGAACGGTTGCCTTGACAAGATCGAGGTGCTGGGTTTCATCGACGGCTGCAAATCCATCGACTGGATCAACGGTGCCGGAGGAAAGGTAATGAACCTGCTCTGCAAGGGCTCGCTGAGGCACCTGGAAAAACAGCTGAGAAAGACTCCACAGCAGCACGTGTTCGATATAAAGGAATGTCTCAGCCTGGCCGCCAGCCGTGGAATGAAGACCAATATTTACCTGGAGGACTGGTCAAACGGCATGATCCAGTCACCGGAATATGTGATTTTCATGCTCGATTCTCTGAAAAACGAAAGGATCTCACGTTTCATGCTTCCTGATACACTGGGCATCCTCAATCCTGACCAAACCTATGATTTCTGCAGGCAGATGATACAGGCATATCCCGGACTGTGGTTTGACTTCCATGCCCATAACGATTATGACCTGGCGGCTGCCAACGTCTTTGCAGCCGTGAAGGCCGGTGTTGGAGGAATACATACCACGGTGAATGGTATGGGGGAAAGAGCCGGTAATGCGGCGCTCTCCAGTGTCGTCGGTATACTGCACGACCAGATGGGTGTGGAGACCGGCATCGTGGAATCGGAGATCACAAAAGTCAGCCGGATGGTTGAAACATTCAGCGGCATAAGAGTACCCGTTAATAAACCGATTATCGGGGAAAATGTATTTACCCAGACCTCCGGCATTCATGCGGATGGCGATTGCAAGGCTAACCTTTACTTCAACAACCTGATACCTGAACGGTTCGGCAGAAAACGCAAATATGCGCTCGGTAAACAGTCGGGCAAGGCCACGATACGCAAAAACCTGCAGGAGTCGGGGCTGAACCTCGATCCTGAATCGCTGGCCAGGGTGACCGAAAGAGTTATCGAACTTGGAGATAAAAAAGAAACAGTTACCGCTGAGGATCTGCCGTTCATCATCGCCGATGTTCTGCGCAACGATACCACCGCTTACAAGGTGTTCATCAGGAATTATACCCTGTCGATCTCCTGCGGATTGAAACCGGTTGCCAGTGTGCAGATTGAAATAGACGGAAATACCTATGAGGAGATATCGTCGGGCGACGGGCAGTATGACGCCTTCATGAAAGCCCTTCGTAAAATCTATGAAAACCTCGGAAAGGATTTGCCACACCTGACCGACTATCAGGTTTCGATCCCTCCCGGCGGTAAAACCGATGCACTGGTGGAAACCGTTATCACATGGAGTCATAATGGCATCGAATTCAAGTCGAGGGGACTGGATGCCGACCAGACCGAATCGGCCATCAAAGCCACCGAAAAGATGCTTAACATCCTCGAAAACAACGAAAAGTTAATTCATTCCAGCCTTAAAACCCATATCTTCAATGAAGTGTGAAATAGCAGTATTACCGGGCGACGGGATTGGCCCGGAGATCACCGATCAGGCCGTTAAGGTGACGGAAGCGATTGCCCGTAAATTCGGCCACGTAATTCGGTATACATCAGGTCTTATTGGTGTTGCTGCCATTGAGCAGACTGGGGAGCCATACCCGGAGGAAACCCACCGGAAATGCCTTGGTGCCGATGCCGTACTGTTCGGTGCCGTGGGTGATCCAAGGTATGATAATAATCCGAAAGCTTCGGTCAGACCTGAACAAGGACTACTGGCCATGAGGAAGATGCTTGGCTTGTACGCCAATATCAGGCCACTGAAGCTTTTCCCCCCGCTGATGCATATGTCACCCCTCAAGCCTGAACTGCTGAAGGGTGTTGATTTTATCTTTATCCGTGAACTTACGGGAGGTATCTATTTTGGTCAGCCACGTGGCAGGTCGGACGACGGAACTGCTGCCTATGATACCAACATGTATACCCGTGACGAGATTGAAAGGATCCTGGAGGTAGGCTTTGATTTTGCCCGCGGGAGGAGAAAAAAGCTAACCCTTGTGGACAAGGCTAATGTCCTGGAAACATCGAGGCTGTGGCGTGAAATGGCGCAGGCAATGGCACCCCGCCACCCCGATATCCTGATGGATTATATGTTCGTTGATAATGCCGCCATGCAGATCATGCTTAACCCGGGGCAGTTCGATGTGATCGTGACGGAAAATATGTTCGGGGATATTCTCAGCGACGAGGCCAGTGTGATCAGTGGCTCTCTCGGGCTGCTTCCTTCCGCCTCCATCGGGTTGCACACCTCCGTGTTTGAACCGATCCATGGTTCGTACCCCCAGGCCGCGGGAAAAAACATTGCCAACCCGCTGGCAATGATACTCTCGGCTGCAATGATGTTTGAATATGCCCTCCGCCTTCCTGAAGAAGCAGCAATGATCAGGGCATCGGTGGAGGCTTCCCTG